>DASUVP010000069.1:0-3741 GCA_036378895.1 Sphingomicrobium sp. | reverse complement strand
GATTGGCAGCGCCTCCGGATCGGCTGGCAATGGCACGCCGCGGCCTTCACCTCGCGGATAGCGCACTGCGATCGGTCCGCTGTCATGCTCCTGCATAGTCTTGACCATGCGCGCGAGCTCGGCCTCGTCGGCGGCGGCCATCACGACGAAGTTCGGAAGCGTGCATAGGTAGGCGAGATCGAAGCTGCCGGCATGCGTCGCACCATCCGCGCCGACGAGGCCTGCGCGGTCCATCGCGAAACGGACCGGCAAATTCTGGATTGCGACGTCGTGGACGACCTGGTCGTAGGCGCGCTGAAGGAAGGTCGAGTAAATCGCGACGAAGGGGCGCATGCCCTGCGCGGCAAGTCCGGCGGCGAAGGTCACGCCGTGCTGCTCGGCGATGCCGACGTCGAACGCGCGCTCTGGATGCGCAGCCGCGAATCTGTCGACTCCGGTTCCGGAGGGCATCGCGGCGGTGATCGCGCAGATTCGGGGATCGGTTTCGGCCAACTCGGCAAGCGTCTCGCCGAAAACGTTCTGGTAGGCCGGAGGTCCGCCGCCCGGGCCCTTGTCCTGCTTGCCGGACACAACGTCGAACTTGACCACGCCATGATATTTGTCGGCCGAGCTCTCGGCGGGGCCGTAACCCTTGCCCTTGTGGGTCACGACATGGACGAGCATCGGCCCGGTGTCGGCATCGCGCACGTTCTCGAGAACCTGCACCAGCGCTTCAACATCATGACCGTCGACCGGGCCGACGTAATAGAAGCCGAGCTCGTCGAACAGCGTGCCGCCGGTGACCAGGCCGCGCGCATATTCCTCCATGCGGCGGGCGGTGCGGTGAAGCGGCTCCGGCATGGCGCGGGCGAGCTTCTGGGCGAGCTTGCGCGGCGCGAGATATTTGTTCGAGCTCACCAGCCGGGCCAGCGCATTGCGCAGGCTTCCCACAGGCGGTGCGATCGACATGTCATTGTCGTTGAGGATGACCACCAGCCGGTTTCCGGCGGCCGCCGCATTGTTCATCGCCTCATAGGCCATGCCCGCGCTCATCGCGCCGTCGCCGATGACCGCGATGGCCTTGCCCGGATCAGCGCACAATTTGTTGGCCATCGCGAAACCCAAAGCGGCGGAGATCGAGGTGGAGCTGTGCGCCGCCCCGAACGGATCGTACTCGCTCTCGGTTCGCTTGGTGAAGCCGCTGAGCCCCCCGCCCTGGCGGAGCGTTCGGATCCGGTCACGGCGACCGGTGACGATCTTGTGCGGATAGGCCTGGTGCCCGACGTCCCAGACCAATTTGTCGTTGGGCGTGTCGAACACATAGTGCAGTGCGACGGTCAGCTCGACGACGCCGAGGCCGGCGCCAAGGTGCCCGCCCGTCACGGACACCGCGGAAATGACCTCCTGCCGCAACTCGTCGGCGAGTTGCGGAAGCTGGGACCTGTCGAGCCCGCGGATGTCAGCGGGATACTGAACCGTGTCGAGCAACGGTGTTTCTGGCCGGTCGGACATGCGGCGGGCTTATCCGGAACCCATGGCCATGTCACGAACATGTCCCGGTTTTCAGCAATTCCTCAGCTATTACTCACGCTGGCCATTTCAGGCCGTTCTGCCTGATGAGAGCGTCGATCGCGCCAACGGCCGTCTCGAACCTATCGTCCCAGCTGCCGCGCACTTCGACGAAGTTCGTGCGGGAAAGGACGAGCGTGGCGCGAGCGACGCGATCGAACTTCTCCCGCTCGTCCGCGGTCTTGTAGACCCGCGTCCCGTCGTCGACGAACGGAGCGTCGGTCCCGAGCATCAGGTAGAGGTCCGCCTTGCGCTGCGAGATCAGCTGGTCAGGCGTGTAACCGATCATCATCTGCGACCAGGCGGCGGTCATCAGAGCGTCCGTATCCGCGATCAACAGCCGGTTGGCCCAAGGCCGCGACGCCTCGATCATCGCCTGCTGCGCCTGCCCGATCAGCATCAGGTCGTCCTCACGGCAATCCGTTCCGTGGGTTTCGCAGTGCGACCGGCCATATTCCGGGACGAACGTCGTGCAGTAATGGTCGGCAAGGCGCTCCGCGAGCGAGGACTTGCCAACGCTCTCGATCCCGTGAAGGCAGACCGTCATCGCGTAGTGATTGCGGACCGGGTGCGGGAGATAGTCCCAATAGCGCCAGGGATCGGCGCGGACTTTCTCACCCGACAAACCGCCGATTGCATTGCGGTCGGCGTCCAGCACTCGCCCGCCGAGCGGGACGAACATTCCGCCGACATGCTGCGCGAGTTCGGCGCCATAGGTCTCGCCCGCGAATAGATGATCGATCGGATCGGGATGCGCCTTGGCGACGAGCTTCGACCAGATGCCCCAAAACTTCGGGTCGTCGGCGGGCGCCTGGGGGACCGGTGTCGAATGATGAACGATCCGGCAGTCGGGAAACATGCCCCGCATCCATTCGAGCCGCGTCTCGCCGGGAATGGGCTCATCCGGACGCGAGCAAAGAAGGACCGTCAACTCGTCGACGAGCGCGCGCGCCGACTGGATCAGTGTGACATGGCCGGCATGCGGCGGCAGGAACTTGCCCAACAGGAACCCGCGCTTCACGACTTCGCCTTTCGCCGCCATTCGAAGAGCCCAATCGTCGCAAGCACCAGAAACAGGAAATAGAGCGCCGAGGTCACGAGCAGACCGCGCCAGGCGAAGAGCCCGACCGCGATGAAATCCACGCAGATCCAGAGAACCCAGCTCTCCACTCGCCGAAATGACTGAAGAATTTGTGCAGCAACGCTGAGCCCGGCGATGGTGGCGTCAGCGAAAGGCGCCGCCGCGTCCGTGTACCTGGCCATCCCTGAACCCCAGAGGAGGACCGCGACGGCCGTTCCGGCGATCCACAGCAGACGTTTTCTCCATGGCAGCCAGCCGACGACGACTCCATGGTCCACGTGATCCGCGTGGACCCAGGCCCACCAGCCGTAGAGCTGAATGATCAGGAAGAAGATCTGGAGAAGCGCGTCGGAGTAGAGCTTCGCGTCCCAGAAAACGAAAAAGTACAGCGACACCATGGCGATGCCGAAGGGGTAGTTCCACGTCGAGCGCCCCACCACGAGCAGGACGTTGACGACGCCGAGCAGCGCCGCTGCAATTTCGATGCCCCCCATCGATTACGGCTAGACCGGGGAAGCGATCGTCAAGGGAGCAGGCTCAGTCGCCGCAATCGCCGCAAGTGCCGCGCACCTCGATCACCGGGCGCTGGGCGGAGAAGCCGGCCGATGCAGCAGCCTTCCGGACTCCGCCGGACAGCGCATCGTCGTCGATGTGCACCGCCTGTCCGCAATTGTCGCAGATCAGAAAGATGCAATCGTGCAGGCAGTCCGGGTGGGCGTTGGCGACATAGGCGTTGGCGCTTTCCACCCGCCGAGCGAGGTTCGCGCCGACGAACAGGTCGAGGATGCGATAGACGCTGTTGGCGGCAACGCGGCGGCTCTGCCTGTTCGAGACCGCCTCGGCGATGTCGTAGGCGCTGGCCGGACGGTCGAAGCCGGCGAGAGCCTCGAAAACGGCCTCCCGCATGTCGGTCCACTGCTCGCCGCGGCTGGTCAGCCGCTCGCGCGCCGCTTCCTTGAGCGACTCACCCTTGTGAACATGATGCTGGTGCGCACTCATCGGCATTGGAGATAGACCTCGGGGGGTTGAGCCGCAAGCGGACGCGGGAGCGCCCATCTAGTCGGCGGCGATACTGTTGAGCTGGTGCCCGAGCGCCAGGATACCGACGCCGA
>DASUVP010000068.1:0-10737 GCA_036378895.1 Sphingomicrobium sp. | reverse complement strand
ACTGCAAACCTCTTCGGGTCGACGAGCAGCAGCTCGTCCGAATCATTGTTGAACGCCACGAACTTGCTGAGTGTGCCTGAAAACTTGCAGAATTCGTTGCCGGCGACGGCAATGCGCGTGTCAATCGCGGGCCCGCGGCCGGCCGGGAGCATTTTTGGCGAAAGCTGCGAGTCGCCGCACATAAAGATATCGCCAGTCGCCGGGTTCCGCGCCATGTCCGACACGTCGTACGAAGACTCGTCATGGAACTGCGGGCCGAAGGCGAATTCCGCGTGGGGCGACATGAACAAAGATTGGCCCACCCGCATCATGGTCGGGTACGGAGCAAACGCGGCAACGGCCGCGGCCGCAAGCCCTGCACCTGGAACGATCCGGAACCATGCCGGGGACTCAGCTTTTGGTCGGCCGTCGGCGTGGTCGCGCCTGATCCACAGCAGGAATGGCCTCGGCAGCAGAGCTTCGACGCCGACTCCGGCCCAGAAGACGAGGTTCGCGAGACCGCCCGTGCGTGGATGGGCGAGCAACGCACGCCAGGACCCTGAAGAAATGCCGTTCGCGCCGACCAGAAGCCCGGCCATGACTCCGATCACGATCCCGACCTTTGCGTTGCGCGTGTACCAGAGGAAAGCTGCGACAAGGAGGGCACAGGCAGCTGCGAAAACTGCACCGCGCGACCCCTGCGGCGCGAAGCGGAACGAAAGCGCTCCGATCGTTACGAACAAGGAAAGCGTCAGGCACCCCAGGAGGAGGCGCACGCTCATCGTCGAGTAGAGATGCACGACCGTGAAGACGAACTGCAAACCGATCAGGCTGTCGAGAACATCGACGACGTGCTGACGGAATATGAAAGCGCAAACGAGGAGGGCAAGCGGGGCCATGATGCGGGCGGCCAAGAGAGGACCGGACGGCAGAGCGAGTACACTGGGCCTCCGCGCCGCTGCGTCCGCCACATCGTTGACCAACCCGACTTCAAGGTTCGCCCCTCGCACCATCCGCTGGTGCCTCCCGCTTGATTGCCGCCTCCGTCCAGGAGTGTGGCTGTCAACGTGTTTGCCGTAACAGGCGAACGTCTTCGCTACGGCCGCAAATTCAGGGTTCTAGCCCTACCCGCTCCAATCCTGCTAGCCTTGATGCCCAACTTCTTCCGATGCGCCTTAGAACGGAAGGTGTCGTAAGGCTCGCCCCAAGGGCCTCCGATCCGCTCCTCAAGACTCGGCAGCTTTTACAGGTTAAGCCGCTAATGGCGCCCAGACTCGCGGCGGTCATCGTTCAGTTATTCGAGGCAGAGGTGCCGTGCGGTCTAGCCGCCCCGCCAAAATTTCCGCCGAGCGCGGCCCCCGCCCGCGCCAGCCGACGCTGCACCATCGTCCAGGCGTATGTCAGCGCCGAATAGCAGTGGTAGCACCAGTGCATCGCCACACCGACCGCGAATGAGGTCAGGGGCAAACGACGGAAAAGGAACGCAAAAAATCTCCGGTTCACGAAGCCGTAGAGAAGTGCTGTGAGGGCCGCCAGGTGCAGGAAAACCGGGCTGAGCAGACTGCCCGCCAGGAGGGTGGGGATCATGAGGGCGAGAAACGCCTTCGCCCGTTCCTCGTTCGCCAGATTGAGGTCCTTGGCCGTACCGGGACGCTCCGCCAGCAGGAGGGACCATGGGCGGGCCCTGCGAAGCACATCGGTGTGCCAGACGCGCCAGAGGCTCCAGTCCTTGCAGTGCTTGCCGAGTGCCGACGGGACGAGCCGGATTCGATGGCCCTCGGCTATGATCCGCATTCCAAGCTCGACGTCCTCGACGCTGGGATAGGGGAAGCGCTCGGAATCGAAGCCTCCGAGCTGAAGGAAGATCTCGCGGCGGATGAGGCCGATCCCGGACCAGAAGGTCGTCGCGTCGCGCTTGCCCTGCTGATGAACGAAATGGTGCCTCAGATTGGCGTACAGGCTGGTCGCCCGAAGGGATGCCGGCTCGTCGTCGTAGGACCCGAAGGCCGCCACCGCGCCATGCGCCTGCATGTCGTCGATAAGCCGTCGCAGGCAATCAGGCGCGACCACGACGTCCGCATCGACGAACCACAGCAGGTCCGAGGTGGAAACCGCGGCGGCGGCATTCCTTGCAAGCGCCGGGCCCTGGGGAGGACCTGAATTCTTGAGGATTTGAGCCCCGGCCTCGCGGGCAATCCGCTCCGTGCCGTCCGTTGCCCCGTCGATGTAGACGAGCACCTGCGCCGGCTCGACGGTCATGTTCTGCAGCGCTCGAAGACATTCGGTCAGCGTCGCTTCCGCATTATGAGCGGGGACGACGACCGAGACGGACGGATCGGCCACGGGACTTACGCCGCGGCCTGGGCGGTCTGCCTGCTGCCCGCTTCGACTTCGGCCTGAAGGGCGGCCTGCTCACTGTCGTCAGCAGCCACCGGAACGTCCTGCGCCTTGTTCGAGGCCACTTCGAACTCCTCGTGGTAGGAACGTTCGACGTTGACGCTCCACAGGTCGTTCTTCGCTCCGAAGATGTTCTCGACGGCCAGCATCGCGGTCAGCATCGAGTGATCCTGATTGTTGTAGCGATGCATGCCGTTGCGGCCGACGACCTGAAGGTTGGTGATCGTTCCAAGCCAGTCGCGGATGACGGCCAGCGCGTCCTGATAATCGCCATCGTACACCGGATAGGCCTTCGGCTGGCGGATGACGGTACCGTCCACGACGTCGCTGGCTTTCGCGAGTCCGAGATGCTCGAGTTCCGCGGCAGCCCGCTTGATCAGGGTCTCGTTGTCCGTGGTCCACATCTCGTCACAGGACTGGCAGAAATATTCCATGCCGATGCTGGAGCGGTTCGGCTCGGGGATCATCTCCTCCGACCAGGAGCGGAAGTTCTGGATGCGGCCAACGTTCACGTCAGGGCTGTGGACGTAGATCCAGTTGTCCGGGAACAGGTCGCTGCCCTTGAGGATCAGGGTCACGATGAGGAAGTCGCGGTAGCGCAGCTTCCGGGCGGCAGCCTGAACCTCGGCCGGTGCGGGGGGATCCATCCCCAGGACCAGCTCCGAGATCGGCATCGAGGAAATGAACTCGTCCGCTTCCAGCCGATATGGCCCACCGTCCTTCTCGTCGCGGTCCACCTCGAGCGCCAGGACTCGGTCGTCCGTCCGAATGATGCGCGTCGCCCGGGAGTTCATCCTGACCTCGCCGCCGTTTTCCTCGACTCGGTCGCGGAAGGCCTCCCACATCATTCCGGGGCCGAGGCGGGGGTAATCGAAGGCATCGATCAGGCTCGTTGTATTGTTGGAGCCGCTGACAGCGTTCCACACGGCCTTGCGAAGCGACAGGTTCTGGATGCGCTGCGCCGCCCAATCCGCACGGATCGAAGTGCAGGGAATGCCCCAGACCTTCTCGGTGTAAGTCTTGAAGAAATGCCAGAACAGCCGGCCGCCGAAGCGGTTGGTAACCCACTGCTCGAAATTCTCTTCCTCGGTATGCGGGCGGACCTTCCACTTCAGGTAGCTCAGCATGATCCTGGTGGATTCATAGATGCCCATGTTGTTGAGGGCATTGAACACCTTCAGCGGGTACGAGAAATACTTCCCGCGATAGTAGATGCGGCTCATCCGCGGACGGCGCAGGAAGTCGTCGGGAAGCACCTCTTTCCAGAGCTT
The DNA here is from genome assembly GCA_036378895.1 of Sphingomicrobium sp. GTDB lineage: Bacteria > Pseudomonadota > Alphaproteobacteria > Sphingomonadales > Sphingomonadaceae > Sphingomicrobium. The sequence goes on along the minus strand of DASUVP010000068.1, from coordinate 7,090 downwards.
CTCGACCGGCTTCACCTTCGTGAAGAAGCGGTGGCCGCCGATATCGAACCGGTAGCCCTTGTAGACTTCGGTCCGCGCAATGCCGCCGACTTGTGAGGATTCTTCGAGGACGATCGGGTGGTAGCCGTCGCGCTTCTGCAGGCAGTAAGCCGCAGTAAGCCCGGCCGGACCACCACCGATGATGGCAACCGACCGAGGATCCGATTGGAGACGCAGGCGCTTGTCGTGACTGGTCATTCTACCCCCAAGACAGGCCGCTCTCTACAAGTCCGCATGAACCCCGCCAGACCCGGCGCAGCCACTTATACCACTGGTAACTCTCTGTTGTTAAATCGTTGTTCAATTCGGGACATGAGTCAATCGTTACAGCCGCTTAGCTGTCTCGTTTCGGAACGCTTTTGGTTGGTGCCCTGACACGGCGCCGCGGGTCAGGGGTCAGGATCGGTGATCCTCGGGTTGCTCCGAGCGCGACGTTCGGTCGAAGCAGAAACAGAATCGTGGCCTACAAGATCACTCGGCGGCGACGCGCTGCTTCTCCAGCCACTTCTCGAGCCACTTGATCGTATAGTCGCCGGCCAGGAATTCCTCGTCGCGGACAAGCGCCTGATGAAGCGGGATGGTGGTCTTCATGCCCTCGACCACGAACTCCTCCAGCGCCCGGCGCAGGCGCATGATGCAGCGCTCGCGCGTGGTGCCGTAGACGATCAGCTTGCCGATCATGCTGTCGTAGTAGGGCGGCACCTTATAGCCCGTGTAGAGGCCGCTATCGACGCGGACGTGCATTCCGCCGGGCGCGACATAATTCTTCACCAGGCCGGGCGAGGGCGCGAAGGTCATCGGGTCTTCGGCATTGATGCGGCACTCGATCGCGTGGCCGTGCAGGTGGACCTTGCTCTGGTCGCAGGACAAGCCTTCGCCCTGGGCGACGCGGATCTGCTCGCGCACCAGGTCGATGCCGCTGATCATCTCCGTGACCGGATGCTCGACCTGCAGTCGGGTGTTCATCTCGATGAAGTAGAACTCGCCATTCTCGTAGAGGAACTCGATGGTGCCGGCGCCGCGGTAGCCCATGTCGCTCATCGCCTTGCGGACGATCTCGCCCATGCGCTCGCGCTCTTCCGGCGTGATGACCGGGGAGGGGGCCTCCTCGAGCACCTTCTGGTGGCGTCGCTGGAGCGAGCAGTCGCGCTCGCCGAGGTGGATCGCGCCGCCATTGCCATCCCCGAAAACCTGGAATTCAATGTGGCGCGGGTCGGCGAGGTATTTCTCCATGTAGACGGTGTCGTCGCCGAACGCGGAGCGCGCCTCCGACGCCGCCTGGCTCATCAGGCTTTCGAGCTGGTCGTCGGATTGGACGACCTTCATGCCCCTTCCGCCGCCGCCGGAGGCTGCCTTGATCAGGACCGGGTAGCCGATCTCTTTCGCGAGGGCGTGGGCCTCGGCAACGCTCTCGATCGCACCGTCCGAGCCGGGCACCAACGGCAAACCGAGCTTCGCGGCGGTCCGCTTCGCCTCGATCTTGTCGCCCATGATCCGGATATGATCGGGCTTCGGGCCGACCCAGACGATGTTGTGGCTCTCGACGATCTCGGCGAACTGCGCGTTCTCGGAGAGGAAGCCGTAGCCGGGGTGGATCGCGTCGGCGTGCACGACTTCGGCAGCCGAGATGATGTTCGGGATGTTGAGGTAGGATTCGGTCGCGGGCGGTGGTCCGATGCAGACGGTCTCGTCGGCGAGCCGGACGTGCATCGCGTCGGCATCGGCGGTCGAGTGTACCGCGACGGTCTTGATGCCCATTTCATGGCAGGCACGATGGATCCGCAGCGCGATCTCGCCGCGATTGGCAATTAGAAGCTTGTGGATGGCCATGACTTAGCCGAGCACCACCAGCGACTGGTCGAACTCCACCGGCTGGCCGTCGGTCACGTTGATCTTCTTGACGGTGCCCGCCTTTGGCGCGGTGATCGGGTTCATCACCTTCATCGCCTCGACGATCAGCAAAGTGTCGCCGGCCTTCACCGGCTGCCCGACGGCGATGAACGGCTTGGCGCCGGGCTCGGGGGATAGGAAAGCCGTGCCGACCATCGGCGACTTCACGGCTTCTCCGCCGACGTCCTCCTGCGGAGTGACGGGCGCGGCGTCAGGGGCCGCGGCGGGTGCAGCCGCGGCAACCGGTGCCGGAGCGGCGACGTAGGCGGTCGGCGCATCGCGGCGCACCTTGATCTTGCGCTCGCCGTCCTCGACCTCGATTTCGTTCAGGTCATTGGCGCTCAGCAGTTCCGCGAGCTCGCGCACGAGGGCAGTGTCGACGCGCATCGACGCGCCCTTGTCGGCGCCACCCTTGCCGGTCTCGGCCATTCCGAATCCCCTATTCACGCCCAACAGGGCTGTTTCGGGCCGCGTCTTACCGCCTCTCGCGGCGGCGTCCAGTGGAAGGACGCCTGTCATCAATTGCGTGGAGGGCCGGACGTTCCTATCTGCCCTCTCGCAAATGACGGTCGATCATACAGTCCAGGTCCGCATCAATGGCGAGCATCGTCGGGTGGCAGAAGGCATCAGCATATCCGAGCTCGTCAGCGAGCTGGGGTTCGACCCGGTGCGCGTCGCCGTCGAGCGCAATCTGGAGGTCGTGCCGCGCTCGACACTGGGCGAGGTGAAGGTCGAGGATGGCGACGATTTCGAGATCGTCCGCTTCGTGGGAGGCGGTTGAGTGAACGTGCAGGCACCGGTGCAGGCGGACACATGGACGGTCGCGGGCCGCACCTTCAGCTCGCGGCTGATCGTCGGTACCGGGAAGTACAAGAGCCTGGAAGAGAATGCCGCGGCCGTCGAGGCGTCAGGCGCGGAGATCGTCACGGTGGCGGTTCGCCGAGTGAACATCTCGAACCCGAACGAGCCGATGCTCACCGATTTCATCGACCCGAAGAAGGTCACCTATCTACCGAACACGGCCGGCTGCTTTACCGCCGACGACGCGATCCGCACGCTCCGGCTGGCGCGAGAGGCGGGCGGCTGGAACCTCGTGAAGCTCGAAGTGCTCGGCGAGGCGAAGACGCTTTACCCCGACATGCGGGAGACGCTTCGCGCGACCGAGGTCCTCGTGAAGGAGGGCTTCGAGCCGATGGTCTATTGTGTCGACGATCCCATCGCCGCGAAGCAGCTCGAAGAGGCCGGTGCGGTGGCGATCATGCCGCTTGGAGCGCCGATCGGGTCCGGTCTTGGAATTCAGAACCTCGTCACCATCCGCCTGATCGTCGAGGGCGCGAAGGTGCCGGTGCTCGTCGATGCGGGTGTTGGAACGGCCAGCGACGCGGCCCAGGCGATGGAGCTCGGCTGCGACGGCGTCCTGATGAACACGGCAATTGCCGAGGCGAAGGAACCGGTGTTGATGGCGAGAGCGATGAAGTCGGCCGTCGAGGCCGGCCGGCTCGCCTATCTCGCGGGCCGCATGCAGAAACGCCGTTATGCCGATCCCAGTAGCCCGCTGGCGGGGCTGATCTAAGGAACGCGGCCCTCAAATCTCGGTTTTGTAACCGGGAGGCGGACTCATGAGCGATTTCGCCGATCTTCGCGGGCAGATGGTTCGCCGCCAGATTGAGGCGCGGGGAATCCTCGATCCGTTGATTCTGGATGCCTTCCGCGAAGTCCCGCGTGAGGAGTTCGTCGACGAAGGGCAGCGGCAATGGGCCTATGACGACCATCCGCTGCCGATCGAGGCGGGCCAGACCATCTCCCAGCCCTACATCGTCGCGGTGATGATTGAGGCCGCCGAGATCCGCCCGGGCGACAAGGTGCTAGAGGTTGGCGCGGGCTCCGGTTACGCCGCCGCCCTGATGAGCCGCATCGCCCGAGAAGTGATCGGAATCGAGCGGCAGCACGATTTGGTCGAAGTCGCGCAGGAGCGGCTTCAGCGCCTCGGCTACGACAATGTGAAGATCGTCGAAGGCGACGGGACTCGCGGCTGTCCCGACGAGGCGCCGTTCGACGCGATCCTCGCCGCTGCGAGCGGCAGTCATGTCCCCAAGCCCCTCATCGACCAGCTCGCGCCGGGGGGCCGGCTGGTGATGCCGATCGGCGATCCCGGCTGGGTCCAGGAACTGGTGAAGCTGACCAAGCGGCCCGACGGCACGACGGAGCAGAAGAACCTGGGCGGAGTCCGGTTCGTCCCGCTCATTGGCGAGGAGGGATGGCGCGACGGTTGATGCCGAATTCGCTCCGATCCGGGGAGTTTCTTGCAGCAAAACAACCGTGTCGGACGTTAACCTTTTGTGCCGAGGGGAAGGCAGCGGAGGTAAGAATGCCGCATTCCCGGGAGAAATCTCCGGGCAGTTTCCGGGACGAATTGGGCGGAGTCATCGAGCGCGTCGCGCCGGATGGGAAAACCGCGTCCGCCAAGCCGGGCCGGCCTCACAAACCGCGTGTGAGGGATACGGCCGAGCTGAACGAACGCCTCTTCGAGCAGGCCTGGAAGAAAACTAGCTAGCGACCTGCTTCCGGGCGCGGATGGCCTCGATTGTTGTTCCGTTGGTGATCTGCTCGACGTCGGTCTTGCAATGAATGAGGCGGATGCCTTTCTGGGCGAGCACGCGATCAAGCGCAGGAGCGAAGTCCTCCGTCTTGTCGACCGTTTCCGCACTACCCCCGAATGCACGGGCTAGTGCCGCAAAGTCCGGATTAGCCAGTTGGGTGCCGGATATCCGCTTCGGATATTCGCGCTCCTGGTGCATCCGGATCGTGCCGTACGAGCTGTTGTCGACAATGATCACCAGCAGATCTGCGCCGTACTGGGCCGCTGTCGCCAACTCCTGCCCATTCATCAAGAAGTCGCCGTCGCCAGCGACGCAGACCACCGGCCGGTCGCGGAAACGGAGCGCGGCCGCAACCGCCGCCGCAAGGCCGTAGCCCATCGTCCCGGACGTCGGCGCGAGCTGTGTCGGCATCGGGCCGTAGCGCCAGTAGCGGTGCCACCATCCCGAGAAATTGCCCGCTCCGTTGCAGACGATCGTGTTCTCAGGAAGCTTCTCGCGCATCGCGGCGACGCATGGGCCGAGGTCTAGCGCCACGCCGTCACGGGGCTTCGGCTCCGACCATTCGAGCCATTCCTTGTGCGCCTCTTCGCCAGCGGAAAAGCGGATCAGATCCGGGTCGATCCACTCGTCGAGCATCTCAGCGAACTCGCCCATGTCGGCACAGATCGGCAGGTCTGTGTGATAGACGCGGCCCAGCTCATTCGGGTCGGGATGGACATGGACGAGCGTCTGATCGGGATGATCCGGCGTGATCAACGTGTAGCCGTCGGTAGTGGACTCGCCCAAGCGGGCGCCGACGGCGATGACCAGGTCCGCCTCGCGGATGCGCTGCTGAAGCTTCGGATTGGGCCCGTAGCCGAGCTGGCCGGCATAGACTCCGCAGCTGTTGCAGACGGCGTCCTGGCGCCGGAAAGCAGCGGCCACGGGGATCCCGTAGCGGAAGGCGAAATTGGCGAAATGGTGCGAAGCGCGCGGGCTCCAGTCGGCGCCGCCGACAATCGCGATCGGGTTGGTGGCTTCCTTGAGCAGCTCGAACAGGGCCTGGATCGCGCCCGGGTCGGGCTCCTCCGCGACCGGAGGGACGCGCGGCCGGTCGGCGGCTTCGACCACGTCGGTGAGCATGTCCTCCGGCAGCGCGAGCACCACCGGCCCGGGCCGGCCGGCGGTCGCCACGCGATAGGCTCGATAGATATATTCGGGGATGCGACGGGCATCCTCGATCCGCGCGGCCCACTTAGCGATCGGGCCGAAGAAGGCGGGGAAGTCGATCTCCTGGAAGCCCTCGCGGTCGCGGTCGCCGCGCGCGACGTCGCCGATGAACAGGATCATCGGAGTCGAATCCTGGAAGGCGACGTGGACACCGGCGCTGGCGTTGGTTGCGCCCGGGCCGCGGGTGACGAAGGCGATCCCCGGGCGGCCGGTCATCTTGCCATCGGCATCGGCCATGTAGGCGACACCGCCCTCCTGCCGGCAGACGGTGAGGTCGATCTCGGGCGTGTCGTGGAGCGCATCGAGCACGGCGAGAAAGCTCTCGCCCGGAACGGTGAAGATGCGGTCGCATCCCTGGATCTTGAGCTGATCCACAAGGATCCGGCCGCCGGTGCGCTTGGTCATGGCGCGCGCTCTAGCTTCGCGCCCGCTTCGCGTCACCCCCGTCGAAATTTCGTCGCACTGTCGCGAAACTGCCGTCGCCCGGAGTGGCCTACGGTGGTATCGCAGCCACCGTCATCGCGACTGAGTCGGACCTGTTCGACGGACGCGTAAATCGCCCGCCAAATCGACTGTCACGAAGTCGGCGGCCCGCCCCTGTGCATCGGCGAGCCGTCTGTGCGTGCTGCGTGCATCGCAATTCGCAAGATCTGGAGAACGCTGATGTCCGACACGACCCGGACTGCGCCTGAAGGCACTGACACTGCTCTTGCACCGGAGCCAACCACAAAAGGTGAAACTCTCCGACAGACGCTCGTGCTTGGAGGGGCGCCCGAGGTGGAGCCGTCCGCCAAGGACGCTTCGATCCGGCCATTCGAATTTCGCGCGTCCGACGAGGACTTGGCAGACCTGAGACGGCGGATTCTAGCAGCGCGATGGCCCGACAAGGAAACAGTCGATGATGACAGCCAGGGCGTGCAACTGGCGACGATGCGTAAGCTCGCCGACTACTGGGCGACGGAATACGACTGGCGTAAGTGCGAAGCGCGGCTGAATTCCTTCCCCAACTTCATCACCAACATCGACGGCCTCGACATCCACTTCATCCACGCGAAGTCGAAGCACGAGAATGCTTTGCCGATCATCATCACTCATGGCTGGCCGGGCTCGATCGTCGAGCAGCTCAAGATCATCGAGCCGCTGACCGACCCGACAGCTTTTGGCGGGACGGCCACGGACGCTTTCGACGTCGTGATCCCGTCGATCCCCGGCTACGGTTTCAGTGAAAGACCGACGGCCGCGGGCTGGAATCCGCCACGGATCGTCGGCGCCTGGTTCACGCTGATGCAACGGCTCGGCTACTCGCGCTTCGTCGCGCAGGGCGGCGACTGGGGCGCACTCATTACGGAGAT
>DASUVP010000067.1:0-3904 GCA_036378895.1 Sphingomicrobium sp. | reverse complement strand
AGGCCAGCGCCGGCCCGTCACGGAAGGCGAGCGTTCCGAGGATTCGGACGATGTCGAATGTCGGGATGCCGAGAAGGATGGCGCTGCGCAGCACGGCCTCCCACACGGCGGCTCCGGCGATGCCCGCTACCGCGGCCTTGCGCAGTGCAACGACGCGGATCAACCGCGTTCGTCCCGGGCGGACTTCCTCCTTGCGAAAAGGGCGGCCGCACCGGCAGCCAAAGCTGCGCCGCCCGCCAGCAGCGCGCGATATTCGCTCGCCCACAGCAACGGCGACCGGGTCCGCGCCTTTGCATCGAAGCGGCCGTGGGCGCCATGGTCGCCGGGCACGGGCTCGAAGAGGTTGTCCTTCCGGCCCTTCTCGACCGGCGTCTTGTCCTGCTGCGCCTCGATCCCGCCGTCGGCGAGATAGCGGTCGAGGACCGGCGACATCAATTTGTCGCCTAGGATCGCCTTGTACGCCGGCGCTCCGACGATCCATTCCTTGCGCGAAGAATGCGCAGCCTTCCAGATCGCCAGCGCGGCGACCTCGGGCTGATAGACCGGCCCGACGGGCTGAGGCTTCCCTCGCGTGTGCGCCCGGATCCAGTCGAACTGCGGCGTGTTCACGCCCGGCAGCTGAACCATCGTCAGCCGGACCTTGCTGTCATCGGCCAGCAGCTCGACCCGGACGGAATCGACGAAGCCCTGAACCGCATGCTTCGCCGCGCAATAGGCCGACTGCAGCGGGATTCCGCGATAGGCGAGCGCCGATCCCACCAGCACGATCGATCCTGAGCCCTGCGGAATCATATGCTTCAGCGCAGCCCGCGTTCCATGCACCTGGCCCATGAAGGTCACGTCCACGACGCGGCGGAACTCCTCCAGGCTCATGTCTAGGAAGCGCGAGAAGATGCCCGCAAAGGCATTGTTCACCCAGATGTCGATCCGTCCGAACTCCTTTACCGTTCGGTCGGCGGCGCGGCTCACCGCTTCGGGGTCGGCGACGTCGGTGGGGATGACGAGCGCGCGCCCGCCAAGCTCCTCGACCTCGCGGGCGGCGGCCTCAAGCCCCTCCTTGCCTCTGGCGAGCAGCGCCACCGAGCAGCCTCGGCGAGCAAACTCGCGAGCGGTCGCACGGCCGATCCCAGCCGACGCGCCCGTGATCACTGCGACTTCGGTCATCCTGCGGTAAGATGCTTCTTGCGGCGCGGAGGTTCCCCTCAGCCGCCGGACTTCCACTCCTCAATGGCCCGCTCATAGGCCGAACGGGCCCGGTCGCGCTTCTCGGCCAGCGCATCGCGCTCGGCCTCCTGCTTGCGCTGAAGCTCGCGGCGACGCCGCTCCAGAGCGCGCATTTCGACGTCAATCTCGCGGAGCTTCTTCCGCTGCTTCTTCTCGGCCTTCTCGAGCGCCTCTTCCGCCGCATCGAGCTTGTCCCGGCTCGGCTTCGGCTTGGGCTTGGCCTTCTTTCCACTATCCTTCAGGGGAGGGGTGGGGGTGGGGTCTTTCGACTTCTTCTCACCTTTCCCGAGAGCGGCGAAATGCTCGTCCACGCTACCGCGCACCCGCTTGATCACCTTGCCCGGATTGGCGAGCGGCTCCTCCATCAGCTTCGGATCGTCGACCTGCTGCGCGATCCCCTGCGCGAAGAGATTCGAATCCGCGCCCCACGCCTCGAGCGCGGCCTTCTGGCTCGGCGCCGCCACATAGGCATCGTGGAAGCCGATCGGCGTTCGGAACACCTTCAGCTTCTTGGCCACGGCTTCAGTACCCCATCAGCGCGAGCACTTCGCGGCGGCTCCTTTCGTCCGCGCGGAACGTGCCCATCATCCGACTGGTGGTCATCATCACGCCCGGCGTCTGCACGCCGCGAGCGGTCATGCAGGCATGACTCGCCTCGATCACCACCGCGACGCCCTTGGGCTGGAGATGCTCCCAGATCGCATCCGCGACCTGCGCCGTCAGCCGCTCCTGCACCTGCAGCCGCCGCGCAAAACCATGCAGCACCCGCGCCAACTTACTGATTCCAACCACTTTATCGCCCGGCAGATAGGCGATCGACGCCTTCCCTATGATCGGCGCCATGTGATGTTCGCAATGACTCTGGAACGGGATGTCCTTCAGCAGCACGATCTCGTCATATCCGCCGACCTCGTGAAACGTCCGGCTGAGGTGAACCGCCGGATCCTCCTCGTAGCCGCGGGCATATTCCTTCCACGCCTTGGCAACGCGGCGCGGCGTGTCGAGCAGGCCTTCGCGCTCCGGGTCGTCGCCCGCCCAGCGGATCAATGTCTTGATCGCGTCGCTAACCTCGCCCGGGATCTCGCATTCCGGCGAGGACTGAACGAGATCGCCATCCTCCGGCTCGCCATGCTCGAACGCGCTCATCGACCCAACTCCATCGCAATGTCGTCCGCGACCGCCGCCGCCTGGCCCCTGATATCGGGAACCGCGATGATTTCCCAATAGCGCCCCTTGGTGAGCGGCCCCATGGCCCAGGCCCTCGCCGCCCCGACAACGCGCGAGCGCTCGTCGACGTCGAGCGCGATCCCGAGCTGGTCCGGACGGGCGAGGCCCTTCTCGAGCATACGCTTCAGCATTGGATCGCGGGTCCGTGAAATGGTTCCCAACGGCCCGGTGCAATTGATCATGTAAGCGAAGCGTTCCTCAATGATCCGAGAAGTGCCGCGCCGGCGATAGGCGACGATCAGCCCCGCCTCATCCTCCTCGAAAGATTGGATGCGCCCGGCGACGATCTCCAGTCGACCGTCGGCGACCATCTCGTGCAGCCGCTGCGCCACTTCCGGAGCGATGCGATGGCGATGCACGTCCCACCAGGGCCGGGCGTGCCGGGCAAAGCGGCGTTGCTCGCCGGCGGGCAGGCCCTGCCACAGCCGCTGGCTGTGCGGGCGGAGCGAGTCCACCGCGGCCCGCCACCCGACCTCCGCCCCGCGCCGCCGAAGCCAGCGCCACAGCGCGCGGACATTGCCCTCCGGCACATCCGCTTCATCGACCGGGGCCGGAGTGAAATCCGTGTGGCCGCGCGGGATCAGGCCACGGCGCGACAACCCAACGATCCTTCCACGATGCCCGGCAGCGTCGAGCGACAGGACCGCGTCGACCATGGTCAGGCCGGTCCCGACAAGCAGCACGTCCTCGTTGGTCACGGCGAGGTCTTCGACCGCCGCCAACGCTTCCGCGCCCCACGGATTGTTGATCGCCCGCGAGCTGTCCCGGGCGAACGGAAGCGGTTCGGGCGGCTGATTGCCGATCGCAAGGACCAGCCCGCTCGCCTTGATGGCCTCACCGCTGTCCAGGCTGACGTTCCATGAACCGCCATCGGGCTCGGCCGATGTCGCCTGCGTTTCGACTAGACGCACGTGCCCGCTCGCGATCGCATCGTCGAGGAGTCCCCGCAGGTACCCCCCAAACTGCCGACGCTGGACGAAGTCGCGCCGGGTGTTGCCCTCCGCCTCGGCCACGCGGACGAAATGCTCGAGGTCGTCGGCCCAGGCGCTCATCACCTCGGCGCGAACGTTGAGGACGTGCGCTTGCTCGCGCGTGGAGTAAGCGACGCCCTGCCCTGCACGCCCGGCGCTTTCGATGAGGACGCTGTCGATTCCCTTGCGCGCGAGGTTCGCGGCAACCATCGTCCCCGAGAACCCGCCACCGACGATCGCGACCGGGCCGGCCCGGTCAGATGTCATAGTCCGACCATTGCTCCGGATTGGCCGCGCCCAAGCGCCGCTGTTTGATATGGTCGCTGAGGTCGACAATCTTCTTGCCGGCCGTTTCGGTGAACCAGCCCGGTACAATCGCATGAACGAAGCAGGCGCCAGCGGCGCCAAGCAGCTCGAACCCAATCTTGGCTGCGCCGATCCCGTGGCCGGCCCACGTCATGCCGAGTGCGCGCGGATGGTCG
>DASUVP010000066.1:0-2180 GCA_036378895.1 Sphingomicrobium sp. | reverse complement strand
CGATCCTCTATTTGTTCGGATTGTTCGCTGCGCTCGTCGCCGACAGGTGGGCCCTGCCATGAACCCGCATCCCGAAGACGAACTCCTTCGACGCCAGCGCGAGCGTGCCCGGCTGATGGCCTGGCTGCTCGGCGCTTTCGTCATCCTCCTGTTCCTGATCACCATCGCAAAGATCGGCCTGAACAAGTGACGGCGGTCGCAAAGAAGAATGCCCGCACCGCGGGGATCATGGCGTTGCTGGTCGCCGGGATGCTCGCGCTCGCCTTCGCGTCGGTGCCGCTTTACCGCATGTTCTGCGAGCTTACCGGGTTCGATGGCACGCCGCTTCGCGCCGAACGGGCGCCGGGAGCGATCGCGGGCGAGGTCGGGGTCCGCTTCGACGCCAACATCAGTCCGTCGCTGCCGTGGAAGTTCGAACCGGTGCAGGAGACCGTCCGCATCGCCCCGGGCGCACGTACGCAGGTGTCCTATCGCGCGACGAACCTTACGGCGCGAACCACGACGGGGACCGCGAGCTTCAATGTCTCGCCGCAGATCGCCGGCCAGTATTTCTCCAAGATCGAATGCTTCTGCTTCTCGGAGCAGACACTGAAAGGCGGCCAGTCGGTCGACATGCCCGTGGTCTTCTACGTCGATCCCAAGATCCGCGAGGACAAGGACACGAAGGACATCGACGAGATCACCTTGAGCTACACATTTTACCCGGTGGAAAAGCCGTCAACGGCTCGCTAGAGGCCGGTCAAGCACACGAGGAAAGTTCATGGCCGCTACGCAGAACCACGATTATCACCTGGTCGATCCCGATCCCTGGCCGCTGATCGGCGCCTTCGCCGCGCTCTTCCTGTTCGGCGGAGCGGTGATGTGGATGCACGACAACGCTTACGGGCCGTTCGTGACCGCCGCAGGCTTCATCGCCGTGATCGTCACCATGTTCAATTGGTGGAGCAACACGATCCGCGAGGCGCACGCCGGGCATCACACGCCCGTCGTCCAGCTGCACCTGCGCTACGGCATGATCCTGTTCATCGCCTCCGAGGTGATGTTCTTCCTCGCCTGGTTCTGGGCCTATTTCGACGCGTCGCTCTTCCCCTCCGCGGCAGAAGCGGTCGGCGGCCAGTGGCCGCCGAAGGGACTGCACGTCCTAGACCCGTGGGGCTTCCCGCTGCTCAACACGCTGATCCTGCTCTGCTCGGGAACGACGGTGACCTGGGCGCACCATTCGCTGATCCACGGTGATCGCGAAGGGCTGAAGCTCGGCCTTTTGCTGACCGTTCTGCTCGGCCTGCTGTTCACCAGCATCCAGGCATACGAATATATGGAGGCGCCGTTCGCGTTCAAACAGTCGGCCGGCGGCAACATCTACGGTTCGACCTTCTTCATGGCGACCGGCTTCCACGGCTTCCACGTGATCGTCGGCACCATCTTCCTGACGGTCTGCCTGATCCGCGCGTGGAAGGGCGATTTCACGCCCAAACAGCATTTCGGCTTCGAAGCGGCCGCCTGGTACTGGCACTTCGTCGACGTCGTATGGCTCTTCCTGTTCGTCTCCATCTACGTCTGGGGCGGCTGGGGCGCGCCGACGCACTGACGTGACTGCAAGGTCGCCAGTTGCGATGGCGCTCAAGGGAGCCTGTCCGCGGTGCGGGCAGGCTCCGCTGTTTGAGGGCTGGGTGCGGTTCGCCGCCCGCTGCCGCGCCTGCGGCCTCGATTTTGCGAGCTTCAATGTCGGCGACGGGCCAGCGGCGTTCCTGATTCTAATCGTCGGCGCGATCCTGACCGCGCTCGCCGTGGCCGTCGACCTGTCCGTGTCGCCGCCCTGGTGGGCGCATCTCGTCTGGATCCCTGTCGGCCTGGGCCTGACCCTCGGCGGCCTGCGCCTCGCCAAGGCCGGACTGATCGCCCAGGAATATATTCACCGGGCCCGCGAAGGCCGGATCGCTCCATGACCCGCAAGCTGCCGCTCGTACCGACGATCGTCGTCGCGGTGGCCGTTGCGGTCATGATCGGCCTCGGCATCTGGCAGCTGCAGCGAGCGCAGGAGAAATCGCGGCTGCTCGAGCGCTACGCCAAGGCGGAGACGCTGCCTCCGATCGCTTTCCCGACGCTTCCGCTCGGCAACGACCAGCTTCCCTTGTTCCGCCACGCGACCGGAGTGTGCCTGCGGCCGGTCGGACGGCGGA
>DASUVP010000065.1:0-4804 GCA_036378895.1 Sphingomicrobium sp. | reverse complement strand
CGTCATGCTTTCGGCGACCAATACAAGGCGACCGATTTCAAAGTGCCTGGCCCCGGCAAGCTCACGATCAAGTGGGAAGGCAAGAACGGCGAAAAGCTCGAATACGAGGTGTTCGATTTCCCGAGCGCGGGCGTCGCGATGGGTATGTACAACCTGGACGAGTCCATTCGCGACTTCGCCCGCGCCTGCTTCAACTACGGCATAAACCGGAAGTGGCCGGTCTATCTGTCGACGAAGAATACGATCCTCAAAGCCTATGACGGTCGCTTCAAGGATATCTTTCAGGAGATTTTCGACAGCGAATTCAAGGCGCAGTTCGAAGAGATTGGCATTGAGTACCAACATCGCCTGATTGACGACATGGTTGCCAGCGCGCTCAAGTGGAGCGGCAAGTTCATCTGGGCCTGCAAGAATTATGACGGCGACGTCCAGTCGGACCAGGTCGCACAGGGTTTCGGCTCACTGGGCCTGATGACCTCGATCTTGATGACGCCCGATGGCAAGACGGTCGAAGCGGAAGCCGCGCACGGCACGGTTACCCGCCACTACCGCATGCACCAGCAGGGCAAGGCGACCTCGACCAACCCCATCGCGTCGATCTTCGCCTGGACCGGCGGGCTCAAGTTCCGCGGCAAGCTGGACGAGACCCCCGACGTCGTCCGCTTCGCGGACACGCTGGAACAGGTGTGCATCGACACCGTGGAGAGCGGTCACATGACCAAGGATCTCGCGATCCTGGTCGGTCCGGACCAGCCTTGGATGACGACCGAGCAATTCTTCGACAAGATCGTGAGCAACCTCGAGACGGTCATGGCGTCCTGGGCACAGGCGCCGCAGGAGAGCGAACCCGCTCGCGCCTGACGCCTAGCCCGATAATCCGGCCTGGAATTCGGCGCAGCAGCGGAAAGCGGTCCAGCAGGCGCACGACGAGCGGCGCCTGTCGGATCGGAGCCGTCGACTGCAGTACCCGACCGATCACGCGGTCCTGCGCAGCTTTCTGGACGCCCTGAATCACGCGCGTGGGGAACAGTCGCCGATCCTGTACTGCGTGAAGGAGCGGATCGATGTCCTCGCCGCGCGCAAGCGAACCTGCCAAGGCGTTAGCGGCCGCTACAGCGTCCTGGATGGCGAGGTTGATGCCGATGCCGCCGATCGGCGACATTGCATGCGCCGCATCGCCGATCGCGAGCAGGCCGGGCTTGTGCCAGCTCGTCAGCCGGTCGAGCTTTACGCTCAGCAGATGGAGGTCGGTGATCTCGTCGAGCTCGGCAACGTTTAGCTCGGCGGGCGCAGCAGCGGCGACCTCCTCGCGGATAGCGTCGATCCCTCGCGCTTGATAAGCTTCCGCAGCGCCTTTCGGGATGACGAAGGCGCACTGCCAATAGTCGCCGCGGTCGATCATCACGAGGACTCGGCCGCTTTCGACATTCCCGCGCAGCGCGCCCCTCTCCTTCTCGGGCTTGGCGATGCGGAACCAGAAAACGTCGATCGGCGCACCAAGGTCTTCAACCGGCAGAATCTGCCGGACGATCGAGGCGCGCCCGTCGGCCGCGATGGTCAGCGGCGCTCGCAGCTCGCGGCCGTTGCGGAGCCGAACGCCGACCACCCTGCCCCCCTCTTCGACGAAGCCCTCGACAGGCGCTTCCATTTCGAGGTGGAAGCCTGGGAACGCCTTGCCCTCGGCCCTCAGGAAATCGAGAAAATCCCACTGCGGCATCATCGCGATGAAGGGCGCCGGTGTATTGAGGTGCGACAGATCGCCAATGGTCCAGTCCCGTCCCGCGAGCCGAAGCTGGGCGCGGTCGACCCTGTTGTGGGACCGTTGAAGGAAGCGCTGGAGCATCCCCAGCTGGTCCAGGATCTCCATCGTGGAAGGGTGCACGGTGTCGCCGCGGAAATCGCGGAAGAAGTCCGCATGCTTTTCGAGGATTCGGACGTCGCATCCGGAGCGGGCAAAGAGCAGGCCCGCCATCACTCCCGCAGGGCCGCCTCCGACGACGATCAGGTCAGCGTCGCGTTCTGACGTCATGCAGCCAGCGCATTACAGGCGTAGCGCGAGATAGGGAACGGCACTCCGCCTGTGCGTAGCCCGCTTCCCTCACCTGTATAAGCAGGCGCTCAGGGTGACAGATTTCCGGCCACCTGCTCTAAAGGTGGTATGCAGGGAGAGTTCGGCACTTCGGGTTTCAGCGACGCTCTCGTGATCCTCGGTGCGGCGGGGATCGTCATCCCCGCCTTCGCCCGGCTCAAAATCTCCGCGGTTATCGGGTTCATCCTGGTGGGAATGATCGTCGGCCCATCGGGCCTTGGCGGACTCACTGACGAATTCTCCTGGCTCAACTATCTGACCATCTCCAATCCGCACGCGATCGATCCGTTCGCCGAGCTTGGAATCATTCTCCTCCTCTTCGCGATCGGGCTGGAGCTGAGCTTCAGGCGCCTCGTGGCGATGCGGAAGATGGTCTTCGGAATCGGCGCAGCGGAGCTTCTTGGCGGAGCGGTCCTGATTGGCGGAGCGCTTTTCGCCGTAGGTCAGCCGGCACAGAGTGCAGTGGTCCTCGGGTTCGCGCTCGCCATGTCCTCCACGGCTCTGGTCCTCCCCATCGCCGGCACAACCAGCCCCGTCGGCCGTGCTGCACTGGCGATGCTGCTGTTCGAAGACTTGGCGTTGGTTCCGCTGCTCTTCCTCTTCGGAACGGCGGCTGCCGGCGCTACGACAGGATTGCTGGACGTCTTGTGGAAAGGCGCTTTGGTCATCGCCGGGCTTCTCCTGGTCGGACGCCTCGTTCTTCCCGCCTTGTTCGCCCAGGCCGCGCGGACGAAAAGCCCCGAGATCTTCCTGGCCGTCAGCCTCCTCGTCGTGATCCTCGCGAGCCTTGCGACCGGCGCGGTTGGCCTCTCTCCGATCCTTGGCGCACTGCTTGCGGGCGTCCTCATCGCCGAGACTGAATATCGAAGCGAGGTCGAAGTCGTGACCGCGCCTTTCCGCGGCCTCGCGCTAGGAATCTTCCTGATCACCGTGGGGATGCGCATCGATTTGCGGCAGCTAGTCGAGATTTGGCCGGAGCTGCTGCTCGCTCTCACGGGAGTGTTGCTGGTCAAGGCGCTCGTCACCAGCGCGCTGCTCCGGATGAGCGGGTCACGGGTCGGTGTCGCGGCAGAAACCGGCCTGCTGATGGCCTCGCCATCGGAAACGACTCTCATTCTCCTGGGAGCGGCTGCGGCAACGGGCGTGATTGCGCAGGACACCGCGACCTTCTGGCAGGCGGCCACTGCGGTCGGGCTGACCATTACGCCCCTCTTGGCCAAGCTCGGCCGCTTCGCGGCGCGGCGTGTCGATCCGCAGGCGATGGATTTGCCCGACGACGAGACGGCCAAGGGACGGACTATCGTCTTCGGCTTCGGGCGCGTCGGCCGAATGGTCGCCGACATGCTGCGCGAGCATGACCGGCCCTACCTCGCGGTCGACAGCGACATCGACAATGTGATGGCCGCGAGGGAGGCGGGCTATCCGATCCTGTTCGGCGACGTTTCGCGAAATGAACTCGTCGAGAAGTTGAAGCTCGGCGATGCTTCCGCACTGGTGCTGACGATGGACGATCCTGTGCTCGTCGCAAGGCTTGCCCGACGGCTAAGGAGCACCTTCCCCGATCTCGCCATCATCGCCCGCGCCCGAGACACGGACCAGGCCGCAAGGCTCTACGGGGCAGGAGTCACAGACGCAGTACCTGAGACGCTGGAGGCGTCGCTGCAGCTCTCCGAAGCGGTCCTCGTCGATATCGGCGTCCCAATGGGCCCGGTCATCGCGTCCATCCACGAGAAGCGCTCGGAACTGCGCTCCGAAATCATGACTCAGGCAGAGCTCGAGGCCGAGCCGCGGCTGGGCCGCAGAAGGCTGAGGGACGCCGGACCCGCCGCCTAGCGGTTGCGAGTCACCTCGACGCGAAGGCCGGCATCGCCTTCGATCACGGACGTCTGTCCGGGTTCGAGCGCAACGGCGTGGTTGATCTGTACCGTCCTAGTCCCCGACTCCAGGCAGTTGGCCTCCTTGATCGGCCGAGCCCAGCTTGCGTCGATGCGGTAGCTAGGCGCTCCCTGCCCGTAATTCTGGGCATAGACGTTGAAGCTCACCGAGCTCCGCTCGGATCGGTCATACGGCGAGTTCGACGGGCATGCATGGGTCGAAGCCTGCGACAGGTTTTGGGAATAGCTCGCGCCCTGGTTGTTCGCGACGCGCAGCACCCCCTGCCACAGCACTCCCTTTGGCGAGCTGACGCGGACGGTAAGCTGGTCGATCTGACCTTCGACGGCTGCGGGCGGACCAATTCGGTCGGCTGCCACGGCTTCCGCAGAGACCGTCGTTTGCATGAGAAGCGCCACTACTGGAATCAGCATCGAGAATCCCCTTCTCCGCGACGCCTAACCCACAATAGTTTCGTTTCGCTTGCGGCAGGATTTACGCCGCGACTTTCTCCAGCGCGTCTTTCACGGCGTCGAGTGCTTCCTTGGCCTTCGAGCCATCCGGGCCCCCGCCCTGCGCCATGTCAGGCCGGCCGCCACCGCCCTGGCCGCCCAGCGCCTCGACTGCAGCCTTTACGAGGTCGACCGCGCTGACCTGCGCTGAAAGGTCGTCTGTGACCCCCACCGCGACGCTCGCGCGGCCTTCGTTGACGGCCACAAGCGCGCCGATACCGGAACCGAGGCGCTTCTTCATCTCGTCAACAGCCGCCCGCAATCCCTTGGGATCGAGGCCTTCCACAACCTGACCCAGGAACTTGTGACCGTTGACATCCTCCGGAGCTGC
>DASUVP010000064.1:0-2441 GCA_036378895.1 Sphingomicrobium sp. | reverse complement strand
TCTTCGCCTCCTGGGCGGCGGTCGAGACCGCCTCGAACCCGATGTAGGCGAAGAAGACGATCGACGCGGCGCGAAGGATTCCGCTCCAGCCGAACTCGCCCTTCTCGCCCGTAGGCTCCGGAATGAAGGGTTGCCAGTTCGGAGCGAAGTTGCCGTAATTCTGCATGATCAGGAAGCCGCCCACGACGATGAAGGCGACCAGCACCGTCACCTTGATGGCGACGATGAGGTTGTTGACCTTGGCGGATTCGGAAACGCCGACCACCAGGAGCAAAGCGAGCAGAAGGCAGATCAGGAAGGCAGGGAGGTTGAAGACCGTCGTGATGGTCGTGCCGTCCGCCAGCTCCTTCGGGTAGCCGGCGGGACCCGTGAGGGCAGCCGGCACATGTACTCCCATGTCGGCGAGCAAGCTGACCACGTATCCCGACCAGCCGACCGCGACTACCGACGCGGCAAGGCCGTATTCGAGGAGCAGGAGCGCGCCCATGACCCAGGCGGCGAACTCGCCGATGGTCGTGTAGCTGTAGGTGTAGGCGGATCCTGATACCGGAAGGGTCGACGACAGCTCGGCGTAGCAAAGCCCCGCGAAGGCGCAGACGATGCCGGCGATGATGTAGGAGAACAGGACGGCCGGGCCGGCATGGAGGGCCGCGGCGTTGCCGGTACGGACGAAGATGCCCGCGCCGATGATGCAGCCGATGCCGAGGAACACCAGGTTCCAGGGCCCGAGCGACCGCTTCAGCTCGCTGGTCTGGGTTTCACGTTGAACCTGAGCGACGGTCTTGCGCAAGAAGATGCGCCCGAGCAGTCCCCGCTGCGGAGCGGCAGTCGCCATTCCAATTTCCCCTCATGTGTCGGTTTGGTTGCGGCGGAGCCTAGCGGCTCGTCCCAAGAGGGCAATCCCTCTTTCGACCCGCGAACGTGGCTGTCGGCTGAACGGCCTCAGCGCGCCAGCATCGGGCCGAGCGGTTGCCCGCCGAAGATGTGGACGTGGAGATGCGGGACCTCCTGCCCGGCGCGTTGCCCGACGTTGGCGAGCACTCGATATCCCTTGGTCACGAGCTCGGAGTCGCGTGCGATCTTGCCGATCGCCCGGGTAAAACCGGCGATCTCCTCGTCGGAAGCCTTCTCGGAAAAGTCGTCCCACGACACGTACGGGCCCTTCGGAATCACCAGAATATGCACCGGCGCCAACGGGTTGATGTCGTGGAAAGCGAGCGCGTAATCGTCCTCGTAGACCTTGTTGGAAGGCAGCTCGCCCCGCAGGATTCGGGCGAAGATGTTATTGTCGTCATAGGGTTGCGTAGGATCGATCGGCATGAAGGACTCCGCTTGACCGGTGTGCGCCGTCCGTTACCACGGGCGGTGATGAGCGACGAGACTCCCGAAAGCCTGATCCCGTACGACGAGATCGTGCAGGAGGCCTTGCGCGACGTCGTCGGCCGCGTTCTCGGCCAGGTGGAGAAGACCGGCGGCCTTCCTGGCGAGCATCATTTCTACATCACGTTCAAGACGCGGATGCCCGGCGTCAGCATCCCCAAGCACCTCACCGAGCGCTTCCCGGACGAGATGACGATCGTCCTCCAGCACCGCTTCTGGGACCTCAAGGTCGCGAAGGAGTCGTTCAGCGTCGGACTGTCGTTCGGCGGCGTGCCCTCGACCCTCCACGTGCCCTTTGCGGCAGTGACCGATTTCGTAGACCCGGCGGTGGACTTCAGTCTCAAGTTCCAGGCGAACGGCGCCGAGGACCTTCACGAGGAGCATGAGGAAGCCGAGAACGACACGCCTCAGCAGGAACCGGCGGAGGACGGCTCGAACGTCGTCAACGTGGACTTCACGCGCAAGAAATAGCAGTAGCGCCGTCGTCGAGAGCGGAGTCAGGCGATCCGGCCGGGTTGCCGCGCCGCCGCCCCTCCTCGCAATGACGAAGGACTGACGAGTTCAATGAACAGCACGCGCACCGAGACCGACAGCTTTGGGCCGATCGAGGTCCGCTCAGACGCTTATTGGGGCGCGCAGACCGAGCGATCGATCGAGAATTTCCCGTTCGGGCCGCGCGAGCAGATGCCGCTGGAAATCGTCCACGCGCTGGGCTTCATCAAGCAGGCGGCGGCGCGGGTGAACGCCAGGATCGGCGGGCTCGACCCGCAGCTTGCCGAAGCGATCCAGCAGGCGGCAGCCGAAGTAGCTCGCGGCGACCTCGACAGCCAGTTTCCGTTGGTCATCTGGCAGACCGGTTCGGGCACGCAGTCCAACATGAATGCGAATGAGGTGATCGCGGGCCGGGCGAACGAGAAGCTTTCGGGCACGCGCGGCGGCAAGGAACCGGTGCACCCCAACGACCACGTCAACCGCAGCCAGTCGTCCAACGACTCCTTCCCGACCGCCATGCACATCGCCGCCGCCCGCGAGGTCCGCGGGTCGCTGCTGCCGGCCCTGTC
>DASUVP010000063.1:0-5790 GCA_036378895.1 Sphingomicrobium sp. | reverse complement strand
AGCGGTTGCCGATGCGGCGCAGCGCGTTCTTTCGGGTAAGTGGACCGACGAGGAAGGCTCGGCGGCATCGAGTAGCTCGACCGCCAGGCGAGCGACCGGCTCGCGTGCGAAGAAATCCACCTCTCGCTCGACGACAAAGCGCGCTTCGACTGCCAAGCGCTCGACTGCTGCAAAGAAGTCGACCTCGACGCGAGCGAAGGCATCGAAGCCGGCAGCTGCACGCAAGTCGGCTACTGGGACGACGGCGCGCAAGACGAGCACGCGCAAGCGGTCAACAACTGCGCGGCGCGGCTCCTCCCGTCGCCGCACGACACCAACCACCCCGCCAGCCGGCGGAACGCAAGGCTAGGAATCAGGCGGCGCGGTCTTCGAACTGGAGCCGCGCCAATCGCGCATAAAGCCCGCCGCGACGAGTAAGCGTCGAGTGCGTGCCTTCCTCGACGATCGATCCGTGGTCCATGACCACGATGCGGTCCGCCGCACGCACGGTCGCGAGTCGATGAGCAATGACGATCGTCGTGCGGTCGGCCATCAGCCGGTCGAGCGCGTCCTGGACGAGGCGCTCGCTTTCCGCGTCAAGCGCTGAAGTGGCTTCGTCCAGCAGAAGGAGCGGCGCATTGCGCAGCAGCGCGCGAGCGATGGCGATGCGCTGGCGCTGTCCGCCCGACAGGCGAGCCCCGCCCTCGCCCATGAATGTGTCGAGCCCTTCGGGGAGCTTGCGCAAGAATTCCTCGGCATGCGCATCGCGAGCCGCCTGCCAGATCTCGTCCTCCGTCGCCGTCCAGTTGCCGTAGCGCAGATTGTCGCGGGCAGTGGCGGCGAACATCACCGTTTCCTGCGGCACGAGCGCGATGCGCTGACGGACGTCGGCGGGATCGGCGTCCTTCAGGTCGACGCCGTCGAGCAGGACGCGGCCCGATTGCGGGTCGTAGAAGCGTTCGGCGAGCTGGAAGATGGTCGTCTTGCCCGCGCCGGACGGTCCGACCACGGCGAGGCGCTCGCGCGGCTTCACCGTCAGACTGAAATTCTCCAGCGCTGAGACGTCCTGGCGGGTCGGATAATGGAATGTGACCTGGTCGAAGATGAGCTCGCCGCGCGCCGGTTCGGGCAGCGGCTTCGGGTTTGCCGGCGGCTGGATGTCGGGCTGAGCCTCGAGCAGCTCCGCCAGCCGCTCCGACGCCCCGGCCGCGCGGAGGAAATCGCCATAGACTTCCGACAATGCGCCGAAAGCGCCTGCGAGAAGTCCGCCGTAGAGCACGAAGGCCGCGATGGTGCCGCCCGTCATCCGGCCCGCGGCGACATCGACCGCGCCCTGCCAGATGATCATCGTGATCGCTCCGAACAGGAGGAAGATGGCGATGGCAGTCATGATCGCGCGCAACAGGATGCGCTTCTTCGCGGTCCCGAAGACTCTCTCGACGGCTTCGGAGAATCGTCCGGTTTCGCGGCCCTGCTGACCGAACGCCTGGACGATCTTCATCGCGCCGAGCACTTCGCTGGTGACCGAGCCGACGTCGGCGATGCGGTCCTGGCTGCGCGTGGAGATCTGCCGGACCTTCCGTCCGAGCAGGATGATCGGCCCGAGGACCAGCGGCAGGCCAAGCAACATCAGCCCTGCGAGCTTCGGCGACAGGACGAAGAGGATGATGATGCAGGCGACCGCCAGCACGATGTTGCGCAGCGCGACCGACACGGTCGTGCCGACGACCTGCTCGATGATCGTCGTGTCGACCGTGATCCGCGACGTGATCTCTGCCGGCCGGTTCTCCTCGAAGAAGCCGGGCGAGAGGCGAAGGAGGTTGCGGTGCACCGCGAGGCGGATGTCGGCGACCGTCCGCTCGCCCAGCCAGGACACGAAATAATATCGGACGGCCGTGGCCAAGGCCATGACCCCGACCAGCATCAGCAGATATTCGAACCAGCGGGCGATGTCGCCCGCCGCTCCTCCGCCCTGGGCAAAGCCTTTGTCGATGATCAGCTTGAACGCATAGGGCACGCCCGCCGTCGCGGCCGCCGCAACGAGCAGGGCGGCGGCCGCCCCGACGACCTGCAGGCGATAGCGGGACACGAAGTGCCAGATCATCCGCAGGGTCTTGAGGGAGCGGCCGGGGGGCCGGTTCGGGGCGCTTGCCATAGGGTGCCGGACTAGCAGCGGGAGCGGCGGGTGTGAATTGCCGCACCGCAATCGGTGCAGTGCACAACAACTCTCTTGCGGGTGGAGCAAATGGGGTCCACATCTGTTTGTACCGTGGTGATGAGGGTGCCCCTGCATGTTGTATGACGCCTATGAAGTTCAGCGTTCGTTCCTTGCGGGCGCGAGCAAATGGGCGGGCATGAGTGCGGGGTGGCTGAATAATCCAGCGAATCCCTTTGCTTACGCCTCCATGAGTCCGCTGATCGCGGCCGCTTTGGACGTTTTCGCCCATGCTGCAGCGCCGCGCGGCAAGCCGGACTTCGGGCTGACGCAGACCGTCGCGAAGGGCCGAAAGGTCAAGGTTCACGAGGAAATCGTCCTTCGCGAGGCCTTCGGCCAGCTCAAGCGCTTCGTCCGTGAGGGCGCGGGCGAGAAGGACCCGCCGCTGCTGATCGTCGCGCCGATGTCAGGCCACTTCGCGACCCTGCTCCGCGGCACGGTCGAGCGCATGCTCCCGAAGCATGACGTCTTCATCACCGACTGGCGCGACGCGAAGGCGGTGCCCTTGA
Organism: Sphingomicrobium sp.; assembly: GCA_036378895.1. Lineage (GTDB taxonomy): Bacteria > Pseudomonadota > Alphaproteobacteria > Sphingomonadales > Sphingomonadaceae > Sphingomicrobium. The sequence continues at coordinate 3,087 of DASUVP010000063.1, read as the reverse complement.
GCGAGGGCACGTTCGATCTCGACGATTACATCGACTATCTGATCGCTTTTTGCGAGACGATCGGCGAGGAGACCGGCCAGCGTCCCCACGTCCTCGCCGTCTGCCAGCCGGCGGTTCCGGCCTACGCCGCGACAGCCTTGATGAACGGCAGCCGCAGCCTATGGCGTCCCAAGACCCTGACCATGATGGGCGGTCCCATCGACACCCGGCAGGCGCCAACGGTCGTCAACACCACGGCGACGGAGCGGCCCTTGGGCTGGTTCCAGAAGAACGCAATCGCGACCGTCCCGCTCTATTACCCCGGCGCCGGCCGGAAGGTTTATCCCGGCTTTCTCCAGCTCGCCGGCTTCATGACTATGAACCTCGGCAGCCACCTTGTCAGCCACTGGGAAATGTTCAAGCATCTCGTCGAAGGCGACGAGGAGAGCGCCGTCGCCACCCAGAAATTCTACGACGAATATCGAGCGGTCGCCGACATGACCGCGGAATTCTATCTTCAGACCGTGGACGTCGTCTTCCAGCGCCACCTGCTGCCGAAAGGCGAGCTCAAGCATCGCGGGCGGGTCGTCGATCCGAAGGCGATCAAGGACACTGCGCTCCTAGCGATCGAAGGCGAGCGCGACGACATTTCCGGAATCGGGCAGACCCGCGCCGCGCTCGACATTTCGAGCGGCCTTGCCGCGTCGAAGAAGCAATATTTCATGGCCAAGGACGTCGGCCACTACGGCATCTTCAACGGCCGCAAGTGGCGCGAGAAGATTGCTCCGGTCGTCGAGGACTGGATCGCGAAGAACGCCTGAACATCCTGCTATTTTAGGCTAAGCTGACTCTCCGGCCACCGCAGGGGCGGTGGAGCTGCACGCAGGAGGACGCCATGGCGACGGTCACTTCCCCGCGTTCGCGTAGCTTCGTTGGAAGCTTCTACATCACCATGGCGGCGATCTTCGCTGCGATCGCCTTCAGCGGCTTCTTCATGACGTATTGGCTGCCCGTGGCCCGCGGGAGCTTCGCCGGTGCGCCGATACTTCACCTGCACGGGCTGCTCTTCTCGTTGTGGACTTTGTTCTTCCTGTCGCAGGCCATTCTGGTCGCGAACGGCGGGCTTCGGCACCACAAGGCGTGGGGCCTGGCGGGTATCTCGCTTGCGACTGCAATGGTTTTCGTCGGCATGGCAGTGGCGATCATTGGCCTCGATCGGCGGCTGGAGCTGGGCTACGGCGACGCGGCCCGGGCGTTCGCGTTCGTCCCGATTTCCGCCGTCTTGCTGTTTGGTGGGCTGACCGCAGCCGCAATGGCCAATTTGCGCAGGCCCGAATGGCACAAAAGGTTCATGCTGGTCGCCACCGCAGTGCTGCTGCAGCCTGCAATCGCGCGGTACTTCTTCGTACTTGCCGGCAAGGCCGACGCCGCCGTGAGGCAGGCGGGACCGCCACCCCCGATCTCGCTCGGGATGCCGGTGCTCATTGTGGACGCTCTGATCCTTGCAGCAGTGCTGTACGACTGGAAAGCGCGGGGCAGGCTGCACCCGGCCTATGCTTGGGGTTTCGGCGTGGTCCTCGCCGTTCACCTGCTGCGGCCGTTCATCAGCCGAACCGATGCCTGGTACGCGATTGCGGATTTCCTGGCCCGCTTCAACGGCTAGCAAGTTATTGAAAGGACTTGAAAACACCATTCAGAGCCCCATTTCCTGCGCTGTTTCAACAAGCGAAAGGAGGTGGTCTGATGTCTCATTGTCATAAGCCGTTTGCGGTTCTGGTGAGCGCAGCCTCCGCGGAGGTTTCCGCTTAAGAGTCAGGCCGCCTTCGGCAGGACAATGGAAAGGCCGTCCGGGAATCCGGGCGGCCTTTCGCGTTTCACGCCGGTTCGCCTTCGCTGCGCTGCCAGCGTCCTCCCAAACCGAAGTAGGCTGCGGCTCCGCCCGATGCCGCAATGATCCCCATCGCCATCAGCGCAATCGCGAATGGAGCCAGCATCGCTTCGCCGGTTCCGGCCAGAACCGCGCCCATCAGCGCAACGGCGATCAATCCACCGACCCGGGCGACCGCACTGTTGAAGCCCGATGCCATCCCCATTCGATGCTTATCTACGGAGGCGAGGACAGTGCTGGTGAGTGGCGCGACCGCCAGGGACATGCCGATCGACATTACTAGGATGCCGGGGAAGACATGCGTCCAATAGCTCTGGTCGGATGCGATCCGCGTGGCGAGCAATAGGCCTAGCCCGACGACGATCGGCCCCGCGGTCAGCGGGATTCGCGGACCCATCCTTACCGCCAGCTTGCCCATCAGGGGCGACGCCGCGCCCAGCAGGATCGACAGCGGCAGGAGTGCGAGGCCGGCCTGCACGGGTGAATAGCCGCCAGCCTCGATCAGCACATAGGGGATTAGAAGGAGTGACCCGCCGAACGCGCCGTAGAGGAGGAAGGTCATCAAGTTGAGGGCGGTGAAGCAGCGGTTCTCCTTGAACAGTCCGAGTGGGATCATCGCTTTGTCGCCCAGCCGCCGTTCCCAGAACAGGAAGCCGATCAGCAAGGCAGCCCCGACCACGATCGATCCAGTAGCGAGGGGCGTTAGGACGAACTGCTGCGACCAGAGCGTCAGACCGTAAGTCGCCACGCCGAGGCCGAGCGTCACCAATGCAGCTCCGCCAATGTCCAGCCGGGCTTTCTCCGGCTCCTTTACTTCCGCGACACGGGTGAGTGCGACCAGGATAGCGGCCGCTACCAGCGGCAGGTTGATGTAGAAGATGCTTTGCCAGCCGACATTGTCGACCAGCCAGCCACCGACGAGGGGCGCGATTGCCGCCGCAATAGCTCCCGCGGCCGCCCAGATCCCAATCGCGCGGCCGCGTGCTTCTCCCTCATAGACGCCGTTGAGCAGGGCCAGGCTGTTTGGCAGGAGCAGGCCGGCACCAATGCCCTGCAAAGCGCGGCCGGCGAGCAAGGGCTCGAGCGATCCGCTGAGCGCGCAGACCAGCGATCCGACGCCGAACAGGGCCGTGCCGATCACCAGCCAGCGCCGCCGTCCTTGGTGATCGCCGAGCGCTCCGCCGAGCAGGATCAGGGCGGCCAACGGTAGAGTGTAGATG
>DASUVP010000062.1:0-3189 GCA_036378895.1 Sphingomicrobium sp. | reverse complement strand
CAGCGACGCTCAGCTTGCGTCCATGAGGCCCGGAAGCGTGGTGGTTGACCTCGCGGCGGATGCGGGCGGAAACGTCGAAGGCTGCGTGGCCGGCGAGAATGTCGTCAAGCATGGCGTGACGATCATCGGCGCATTGAACCTCGCGCGAAGCCTGGCCGCGGACTCGTCTGCCCTATTCGCGCGCAACCTCTACAACTTCCTGTCCGCCTTCTGGGACAAGGAGCAGAACAAGCCGGTCCTTCCCGACGATGACGAGATCGTGAAGGCGATCCGCCTCACCCAAGGCGGCAAGACGGTGAACGAAAGGCTCACGGGCTCGTCCAGTTGAGCTCAAGCGACATCATCGTGATCGGAGGCGGGATCGCGGGGCTGTCCGCGGCCGCGGCCTTATCCCGCCATGCGAAGGTCATCCTGCTCGAGGCCGAAGAGGCGATCGGCTACCATTCGTCGGGCCGAAGCGCGACGATGCTGCATTATGCGCTCGGCGACCCTTTGGTTCGCGCGCTCACCCTGGCCAGCCGCGGCTTCTTCGAGAATCCGCCGCCCGATTTCACGGACGTCCCGCTCGGGCATCGCATGCCTGTCCTGATCCACGCGCGCGAGGACGAGGTCGCGGATCTCGACCTGCTCGACGCGGAGATCGCGCCCTTCGCGGAGCTGGAACGGGTCGGCGAGGGCGGCATCCTCCAGCTCTGCCCGGCCATCCGGACCGGGCACGAAGGCGCGGTCGCCGGCCTCGTCGACCGCAACGGCATCCGGCTCGACCCGCATGCCCTTCTGCAGGGGCACGCGCGATCGATGCGTCACCAGGGCGGTGAGATCGTGACCAGCGCACGGGTGAAGGCGCTGGAATGGGCTGGCGGCCGCTGGTCGATCGAGACCGAGACCGGGTCAAGCTTCACCGCCCCGGTCGTCATCAACGCTGCCGGCGCCTGGGCCGACGCCGTCGCCTGGCTCGCCAGGCTCGGCCCGCTCGGCCTCTCGCCGCTGCGCCGGACGATCATCACCTTCGACGGCCCCGCCGGAATGGACACGTCCGGTTGGCCGTTTGCCAAGACGGTCGGCGACGAGCTCTACTTCGCGCCGGAATCCGGACGTCTTTTCGCTTCGCCGATGGACGAGGTGCCGACCGATCCCTGCGACGCCCAGCCCGACGAATATGAGGTCGCGCTCGCCGCCCACCGCGTCGAGGAGCGCACGACCATGACAGTCGGCCGGATCCACAGCCGTTGGGCGGGGCTCAGGACCTTCGCGCCCGACCGCCACCTCATCGCCGGCTTCGATCCGCGCGTTGAAGGCTTCTTCTGGCTTGCAGGGCAGGGCGGGTTCGGGCTGCAGACCTCGCCGGTGATGGCCGAGGTCGCCGAGTCTCTGATCGCGGGAACGCCCTGGCCGATCGAAACCGTCACCCGCGAGGAGCTAGGACCCGCTCGCTTCCTCGGGTAGCCGCGTCAGGTCGACCCAGCGCTCCCCGACCAGGTCGAACAGCCGATCGGTCGGCACCTTGACCGACGTGTTGAGCGAGCCTCCTGCCGGATAGACCACGTCGAACGCCTTCAGGGATTCGTCCAGATAGACCGGAAGCCTGGTCGCCAGGCCGAACGGGCAAACGCCCCCAACCGGATGCCCCGTGAGCGCTAAGGTCTCGTCGGCCCCGAGCATCCTAGGCCGCGCCCCGAACGCTTTCTTGCTCTTTCCATTGTCGAGCCGCGCATCGCCTCGTGCGACCAGGAGAAACGTTTCGTCGCCGGCGCGCACCGCCAGCGTCTTGGCTATGCGCCCCGGCTCGACGCCGAGAGCCCTCGCCGCCGTCTCTACGGTCGCGGTCGTCCCGTCGACCTCGATCAACGGCAAATCGGGCGCATTCTCTGCGAGCCATGCGCGTACGGATTCGAGGCTCATGCTATTCGCCGATCAGATGAAGCGCGATCTCGCGGGGATGCGGCTCGCGGCGATGCTCGAACAAATAGATGCCCTGCCACGTGCCGAGCACCGTCCGCTTGTTCTCGACCGGAATGGAAAGCTGCGTCGCGGTCAGCGCGGTGCGCAGATGCGCCGGCATGTCGTCGGGACCCTCGTCATTGTGCGTGTAGCGCGTGGGATCCTCCGGAGCGATCCGCTCGAAATAGGTCTCGATGTCTCGCCGCGCAGCGCTCGCAGCATTCTCCTGGATCAGCAGGGACGCGGACGTGTGCCTGCAGAAGATCGTCAGCAGCCCGGTCTCGATATCCTGCTCACCGACCCATTCGGTAACGGCGCGGGTTATATCGTGCAGGCCGCGGCGCGGCGCTTCGACACGGAGGGTCGTGGAGGATTGGCGGAGCATGTCAGCGCACTAGCCACGCGAATCACAGACTTCCAGCGACTCGGAATGCTTAGCGATTCGCGCAGGTGATCTGGCAAGCCGAACATCGGGCGACGCTCTGGAAAGGACTGGACAGCGCCTTTCCGACGGGCAGTCGATGGACGCAAAACCCGGACGCACGAATGCGTCCGATATTTCACGGACGCTTTGCTAAGTCGTTGAAACTTGGCCTGGAAAACGGCGGCCGGAAAGCGGCCGCCCGCTATTAGCCGTTGGAGCCTGCGTTGCTCCAGCCACAGCCAAGGAGCCAGCTCCAGAGGCCTTTGCTCTGCGACACTTTCTTCATGTTCATCCCCTGTGCTTCGAACTTCGATTCGGCAGATGCAGAGGATGTTAACCCTAATAAAAATGGTTAGCAACAAGTTAACCATTCTTAACGCGCACTCGTTACTTGGGCGGAACTTGCTCCGTTTAGGTGAGGTATTGGTCGGGGTTAGGCGACGCTGGAGCGGCGCTCGGACGACATGCGCTTGGTCAGGCTGTCGATGCTCATCGGGCGGCCGATGATGTAGCCCTGCGCGACGTCGCAGCCCATGTCGACCAAAGCCTCCAGGACGGCTTGATGCTCGACGCCTTCGGCAACGACTTTGCGGCCGAGCGAGTGGGCGAGGGCGATGGTCGACTGAACCATCACCAGGTCGCTCCGGTTCTCGAGCATCGACTTCACGAAGCTCTGGTCGATCTTGATCTCGCTGGCCGGGATCTTCTTCAGATACTCCAGGGTCGAAAGACCCGTGCCGTAATCGTCGATCGCGATCTTGATGCCGAGCTCGCGCAGCCCGGCGAGCAGGTCGATGCCGGTGCCGCTGCCGGCGACGGCGGCC
>DASUVP010000061.1:0-3859 GCA_036378895.1 Sphingomicrobium sp. | reverse complement strand
CGTCGCCCAATCCGCAGCGATGCAAACGGCGATCGCCGAGAACTACGTCGGATTGCCTCTTTAGGACTGAAAGAGGACCGCGTGCGATGGCCGCTGATCCGACTTACGCGCTAATCGCCTGATTTAGAGGGAAAAATGGTGGGCGTGGCAAGGATTGAACTTGCGACCCCTGCGATGTCAACACAGTGCTCTACCACTGAGCTACACGCCCACTCCGGAACGGGCATGTAGAGAGCGGCGGCGGGCGGCGCAACCCTCCAGCGGTACCTAGATCACGGTAAAAGGATACGACCGCCTGAAGGCGGCCAGCAGGCCTTTTTAGAGGCGGCCGTGTTGATCTTCGGTCTGGAAGATGCGATCGACCTCGGCGACGAGGTCCTTCAGGTGGAAGGGCTTCGATAGAAGCTTCGCACCCGGCGTCGTGCGGCCGCCCTGCAAAGCGACGGCTGCGAATCCGGTGATGAACATCACCCGGATGTCGGGATCGATTGCCGACGCCTTCTGGGCGAGCTCGATCCCGTCCATTTCCGGCATGACGATGTCGGTCAGCAACAGGTCGAAATGGTCGGTTTCGAGGAGCGGCATCGCTTCCGTGCCGCATCCGACGGCGGACACTTCATAGCCGACCCGCTGCAGTGCGCGCTGCAGATACTCGCGCATCGACGTATCGTCTTCGGCCAGAAGAATTTTCGCCATGAATGCCCTTATGCTCGGAACGCTTAAGATTTTCCAGCGTCGTTGGTTCCTGTGTTGACCCGAAACGCTACAGTCATAGGGTCGGCACCATGAGCAGGACTTCCTGACGATAATGCCTCTCTCCCCTCCCGCAATCCATCCGCATCGCGCCGACGTTCCGGTGCTTTTGTCCGTTCCGCATGCGGGCCGGGACTATCCCGACTGGCTGATTGCGCTCTGCAAGGGAGGGGCGAGTGCGCTGCACGCGCTGGAGGATCCGCTGGTCGACGACCTAGTCGAGCGTGCGATCGACCGGGGCATGGGAGCGGTCGTTGCCCGCGCGCCAAGGGCTGCAATCGACTGCAACCGCGCCGAGGACGAGATCGACCCGACCGTCATCAGGTCCGGCCCGATTCCCTCGCTCAGCCCGCGAGCACGCGGGGGACTGGGGATCATCCCCGGCAGGACTGCGACTCATGGAGCCCTGTGGAGGCAGCCTATTCCGCGGCACGAGCTGGAAGAGCGGCTGACACAAGCGCATCGGCCCTATCACCGCGCGATCGAAGAGATGCTGAAGCGCTTGCTCGACCAGTTCGGCTGCGCATTGCTTCTCGACTGCCACTCGATGCCGCCGCCCGACAGCGGACCGTCGGTGATCATCGGCGACCGCTACGGCCAGAGCGCGGCCCCGTGGGTCACGTCCGAAGCGGTTAAGATCGTGGCATCCATCGGATTCCGCGTGGGCGTCAACCAGCCGTTCGCAGGCGGCCACGTTGTCCAGCGTCACGGTGCGCCGGCGCGCGGGATCCATGCGCTGCAGATCGAGATCGACCGCCGTCTTTACCTTCAGTCGAACGTCACCCGGCGGGGACCGGGATTCGCGAAGGTGTCGCGGCTGTTCGAGGAACTCGCCATGAGGCTCGGCCAATCCCTGCTGGACCGCCGGTTCTCCGAAGCTGCCGAATAAAGTGGGCCGCCCCGGTCATGCGCCCGGGACGGCCCAGTTCAGGGAGGAGCGCACCGCGTAGGTGCGCCGCTCGCGCCACGATCAAGGGGAGCGTCGCAGCGGCGAGCTCACCTCAAAATGGGATTGCGGGGGCCGAATTCAATTCAGCCCGCCGCTCGGGTCTCACGCTTCGGCTGTGGCAGGCTGGAAAGCCGGGACCGGCCCCTTACCCTGCTGAACCTGGCGCGAGAACACCTCGCGGATCTGCGACAGCGAGAAGAGGTGCGCATAGATGAGCGCGAGCAGGCCGCTCTGGTTCATCTTGCGGAGCTCGTCGCCGCGCAGCTCGCGAAGCTTCTCTTCGTCCACCATGCGGAATCCGCGATAGACGAAGGGCTGCGGCGCGCCTTCGGGCTGGATCGCGACTTCGCCGTCCATCAGCAGGTCGCTGTTCTTCAGCTCCTGGATGAAGGCCGCGGTGCGCTGGCCGGCCGTCTCAAACTGCTCGCAGAACTGCAGAACGGCCTTCGTCGCCTCGGAAGGCTGGTCGCCGTCGAACAGGGCCTCGCCCTCATCGAACTCGCCAACGGCGCCCGACGTCGGGTCGAAGCAGAGCGACAGCTCATCGCTGTCCGGCCGGAGCCGAGCGAGGAGGAACGGATAGCGGCGCATATAGGCCGGGATGTAGATGCCCGGATCGTGCGGGAGGCCGGTGGGGTCGAGGAATGCGTTCGCGCCCTCGTTAAGGCCCATCAGGGCCAGCGGAACCGGATCGCCGCCGACCGAGAAGACGATCGGGTAGAAGCGCTGGAGCAGAGCGAACTCGTCGACCGTGACCGGCACGGCGTGGGTCGTGCCCATCTGCGGCGCGCTCTCGATACGGCGGATTTTCATGTTGCCGTGCTGACCTGCGTTCAGCGCCTCGAGCTTGTTGTAGAAAAGCGGCAGTTCCTGTGTGGGCGCGGCAGTCGCCATTTTGCTGGTTTCTCCTGGGTGCCGGCCCGCGTGCGCTCGCGCGCGTGACGTAGGGCCGATGAATTCGTGCGCAGCGCTGTATGCAAGGGCCGGCCGTTTCGCAAGTACCGTTCGCCCCCTTGCCGCCGCGCTGACAATTCATTGATTGTTCAACGCAATGTCCGCAGAACGGCAAAACCGGGGACACGATCGCACAAATGCCGTTTTCGCTCTTTCTCTCGCTATTGCCGGCGATCTTCGGCTTCGCGGCCGCGAACCAGTCGGACGAGGTGCGCACACTCGTCGTCCAGGAAGAGGTGATCATGCGCATCCCGGTACGTCCCCGGCCGGTACGCCCGTTCGACTGGGAAGAGAAAAAGGGGCCCAAGTGCATCTACGCCGGGAATATCCGCGGCGCCGCGCTTTCGGGCCGCGATACCGTCGATTTCCTGCTGTTCGATCGCACCCGGCTGCGGGCGGAGCTGGCCGACGACTGCCCGGCGCTCGACTTCTACAATGGTTTCTACGTGACGCCGGAGGAAGGCAAGCTTTGCGCCCGGCGCGACGAAATCCACTCGCGCATCGGTCGAAGCTGCACGATCGAACGTTTCCGACGCCTGGTGCCAAAGCATTCACGCTGATTCCTTGACAAGCTTGAACAGCGCGCCTTAGCCCCAATCTCAGTATGAACGCCGTGCACGAGGCACGGCCAATCATCGCCTTTCTTCCGGATTTTACATGACTTTTGCCGATCTCGGCCTTTCCGATCAATTGCTCCGCGCCATCGACGACAGTGGCTATGCGGAGCCCACGCCGATTCAGCGCGGAGCGATCCCCTCCGTGCTGATGGGCCGCGACCTCGTTGGGATCGCGCAGACGGGCACGGGAAAGACTGCGGCCTTCGTCCTGCCGATGATCGACATCCTGGCACAGGGGCGGAGCCGGGCGCTGATGCCGCGCTCGCTGATCCTCGAGCCGACGCGCGAGCTGGCGGCCCAGGTCTCCGAGAATTTCGAGAAGTACGGGGTCAATCACAAGCTATCGATGGCGCTGCTGATCGGCGGCGTTCAGATGGGCGACCAGGTGAAGGCGCTTGAAAAGGGCGTCGACGTTTTGATCGCGACGCCCGGCCGGCTGATGGATCTGTTCCAGCGCGGCAAGATCCTGCTCAACGGCTGCGAGCTGCTGGTCATCGACGAAGCCGACCGGATGCTCGACATGGGCTTCATCCCCGACATCGAGGAAATCTGCTCGAAGCTGCCGAAGAACCGCCAGACCCTGCTG
>DASUVP010000060.1:0-9735 GCA_036378895.1 Sphingomicrobium sp. | reverse complement strand
GACGATGAGGTCGTCAGCGATGCGCTTGGTGGCCGTGCCTATTACATGGGACGGCTCGAGCTTGAGTTCCCGACCAGCTCGACGCTGCGGAGCTTTGGCTTGCGGCCATCGGCCTTTATCGATGTCGGATCAGTCTGGAAGCTGAAAAAGCCGCTCACGGACGACATCCTCAAATTCTGCACGGCAACCGGTCAGCCAACTCAACCAATCCCGGGCGGGTCGACTAATGCCAGCTGCACACAGTTCAATTCTGGAACTGTGACCGGCTATGCGGATACCCCGACGCAATCCTTCCCCGGCTTCCGTGAGCGGTTCGTCGGCGACTCCATCAAGCCGCGGCTTTCCGTCGGTATCGGCGTCAACTGGGTTTCGCCATTCGGCCCGCTGCGAATCGACCTCGCGAAGGCGCTCCTCAAGGAAGAGGGCGACGAGACGAAATTATTCAGCTTCAACGTAGGAACACAATTCTGATGCGTAAGATTCTTCTTCTCGCCGCCATTGCGGCAAGCACTGCACTTCCGACCGCTGTCAGCGCCCAGGCGCGCGGCGGCGTGATCATCGTCGACACGGCCAACATTCTGAGCAACTGCACGGCCTGCAAGGCGGCCCAGACCCAGCTCGAGCAGCGCCAGACGACGCTTCGTACACGCGCTCAAACGCTGCAGACGCAGCTCCAGTCGGAAGGCAAGCCGATCCAGGATGCCGTGGACGCTCTGAAGGGCAAGCAGCCCGACGCTGCTCTCCAGGCGCGGATTACCGCGTACCAGACCAAAGAACGGAATGCGCAGCAGGAACTCGCGACCTCCCAGCGCCAGCTCCAGTCCACGGCGGCCCACGTCCAGCAGCAGGTTGGCGCCCGCCTTATCCAGATCGTCGAGCAATCCCGTGCCCGCCGCGGTGCAGCGATCGCCGTCGCCAAAGAGTCGACGCTCGCCAACGACCCGTCGATCGACGTGACGACCGAAGTCCTGACCGCGCTTAACCAGCAGCTCCCGTCGGTCAGCGTCACGCCGCTTCCGCAGGCTCAGCAGCAACAGCAGCCGCAGGGCCGCTAGTCCAATGACGGAAGGCGCCGCCACGGGTCCGCTCGACGTGAAGCGGGTGATGGCGGCGCTTCCTCACCGTTACCCCTTGCTGCTTGTGGACCGGGTCGAAAGCATCGTCCCTGACCAGTCGATCGTCGCCATCAAGGCGGTGACGATCAACGAGCAGTTCTTTCAGGGCCATTTCCCGGGGCGTCCGATCATGCCGGGCGTCCTGATCGTCGAAGCGCTGGCGCAAGCCGCCGGAGTCCTCGCGGTCGAATCCCTGGGTCTCGCGAACAGCGGCAAGCTGGTCTACTTCATGGCCATCGACGGGGCGAAGTTCCGCCAGCCGGTAGAGCCCGGCGTCCTTCTCAGGCTCGAGGTCGAATTCGTCCAGAAGCGCGCGACCGTGTGCAAGTTTGCCGGGCGCGCGACGATCGACGGTAAGGTCGCCGCCGAAGCGAACTTCACGGCGATGATCGCCGATCCTCCCTCGGCCTAGGCTTTCTCGCTGATCTTCCAGCCTTGTCCCGCCTTCTCGATCCGGAAGGCGCGGGCAAGCTGCGACGAGTTCAGGACCTCTGTCGACTTTCCATCGGCGACGATTTTGCCGTCATCGACGAGGAGCACGCGGTCGAACGCGGTGACTTGGCTCAGGTCGTGGACCGAGGCGAGCACGGCGCATTGGGTCAGCACCGTCTCCGATCGCAGGATTTCTAGCGTCCGAAGCACCCAGTAGGGATCGAGATTCGACAGCGGCTCGTCGAGCAGAAGCAATCTCGGGCGAGCGGCGAGCGCACGAGCCATGAGTACTCGTGATCGTTCTCCGGTCGACAAATGGTTCACCGGACGGTTGGCGAGCGGCCCGAGCTCGAGCTCCTCAATCAGCTCATCGACCCTCCCATCATCCGGCGAAGGCAGTCCGAGAGAGATCACGTCCCGCACGGAAATCGGCCAGATCAGGCTTCGGGTCGCCGGCAGGAATGACAAGAGGCGCATCCGGCGCGCGGGTGGTGCGTCCTCGACCGGCGTCCCATCGATGAAGATCTGACCTTGATCGAGTTCGATGCTGGCTAGCGCTCTCAGCAGGCTCGTCTTGCCTGCGCCATTGGCGCCGATAACGGAAGTCAGTTCTCCCGACGCACAATCCAAGTCGGTCGGTTCTAGCCGGTTGCGAAGAGCCAGTCCGCGCGCTTCGAGGAGCGGCGTCATGACGCCACCGTCCGTCGCATCCGTGCGACGATCCAGATGAAGAGAGGCGTGCCGATCGCCGTCGTGATCACGCCAACGGGGATGGAGCGGCCCGCCGGTGCGAGGCGGACGATGAGATCGGCGAGAAGCAACAGGATTGCGCCGATCGCGGCCGCCGGAAGCAAGGCGCGTCCCGGATGGCCCCGGGTGAGAGCGCGCGCGGCATAGGGCGCGATCAGGCCGACGAAGGCGATCGCTCCGCAGACCGAGACGCAGGCACCCACCGCGATGGCGCTCAGTGCAACGACCTCGACCGCGAGGCGGCGGGGCTGGTAGCCGACGGAGGCAGCCACATCATCACCAAGCGCCATCATGTCGAGTGCCCGGCCTTGCTGCGCGAGCAAGGCGCAGGCGATCGTTGCCGGGATCAATGCCGCAGCGGCTTGGGGAAGGCTGCGGTCGACGAAGCTGCCCATCAGCCATTCAAAGCTATCGTAGAATGCGAAGGGTGAGGGCGCGAGGGCGAGGAGGAGGCTCGTTCCGGCGCCTGCCGCTAGCGCGATGGCGACGCCAGCTAGGAGAAGCGTGGCTGTTTCGCTTCGCCTTCCCGCGACCGCGAACAGTCCGGCTAGCGCCAATCCGGCACCGATGGCGCCGCAAATTGCAAGCATTAGCGGCCCGGTGATCCCCAACCAGTAGGCGCCAGCGACGGCTCCGAGGGCAGCACCGCTGCTGCTGCCGGTGATGTCGGGAGAGGCGAGGGGGTTGGCGAAAGTAGCCTGTAACGCAGCCCCGGTCAGACCGAGCACTGCACCATAGCCAAGCGCGAGCAAGGTACGGGGGAGCCGGAGCTCCTGCACAAGCATCGAGGCAAGTGCGGGATCGGCTTTCCGCAGCTCGATCAGGCTGTCGAGAGGTGTAGCGAGGCTCAAAGCCGCCATGACGACCAGAAGCGCCAGCAAAAGGAGCCAGGAACGCGTCATCGCAATTGGACCCGAAGGCGCTCTACCTCACCGAGCACCAGCGGTCCCATGCAGGTCCAGGCCCGCCCATCGACGTCGACGCGCCTGGTCCGGGCTTTGCGAACGATCGGGTGGTTCAGCCAGCTTGTCCCCCGCGAGACTTGGCCAGAACGGTACCGGCTCTGCAGCAGCACTGCGGGCGGTTGCATGAGCAAGCTCTCGAGAGAGACGCGGTCGCCGGTAAGAGGACGCTGAGAAAGGCCGGCCAAGCGCATCCAGTCGGCTCCGACAGACGGCACGGCAATGCTCTGGCCGCCCCCGCCGAGCCAGATAGCGTCTCTTGTGGAGGAGGGCGCTGCACGAAGTCTGGCCAGCCGCGCCAGCCACGGCTTTGCCCGACCCGGTTCGTCCAATGCGGCCGCGACGGCCCGGAAGTTGAAAGCGACGTCGTCGAGCGCGCTTACGGGTCGAAGGTCGACGGCCCGGATCCCCAGCCGTCTTGCGATGAGCGAGGTGGCGCGACCGCCGCCTCCCATGGTCAGGACGAGTTTGGGGCGTCTGCCAAGAACTTCCTCCAGCGAACCTCGGTTCGGCGGATGTCGCTGCGCTTCCTTCCACAAGGGCGATTCCAGCGGGTCCTGCGACAGGAAACTGACGCTCGCGATCTCCTGCGGCCTCGCGAGCAGCAAGAGATATTCATCGGTGCACAGGTTCAGGGAGGCGATGCTAGCTGCCGCCAGCAATGCGGATGCCGGCATAAAGGCTCCTCCCTTCAGTCCGATAGCCGATCACGTCCTCATAGTCGGCGTCGAGGGCGTTGGACGCGCGTGCGAACAGCTGAACGCCTTTTGCCACGTCGTAGGCAATACGTGCACCAGCCAGCCAATAAGCGTCCAGCGTGAGACGACGGAAGGGAAAGCTTCCGAAGTCGGTGTCGATCCGATCGCCGGTGTAAGCCATTGAAAAGCCGTAGGTCAGGCGATCGATCCGACCGTCAGCGCTGATCGCGCCGCTCTGCTTTGGCCGGCGTGACTCGCGTAGCCGTGAGCCGGCACCCGGCTCGGTCGCCTTCAGATAGGCATAATTGGCTGAAAGACGGAGCTGCTCGCCGAAACTCCAGTCGACCTGCGCTTCTATGCCCGCACGGCTGCTCCGTTCGCTTCGGTTTTCCGTGCTCGACAAGAATGTGACGGGGTCGAACACGTCGACGATCTCGTCGCTAAGGCGCTGCCGGTAAGCCGTCAGCGACGCTCCTACATTGTTGCCGAGATAGCGGGCAGACGCTTCGAACCCGCGTGAACGTTCCGGCCTAAGCGACGGATTCCCGACAAAGAATGCAGGCGCGAACCCGTAGAGGTCGAAGAAGGTTGGCTGCGCGATGCCCTCACCATAGGTCCCCGCGACCGAGAAGCCGTCACCGACATCTGCGAGCAGGGAAGCTCGGACCGTCGTAGCATCCCTGAAGCGATTGAAGCGATCGCGTCGCAAAGCGAGATCGGCAACGACCGGACCCGCTTCGGCCTGCCATTCGGCGGTCAGCGCCTGGTGCTTGCGGGTGCGATCCTGGTTCGTCGTCCCGAACGGATCGCGAGCGCGGAACTTCTCGCTTTCATGTTCGAATGCGACGATCAAGCGATGCTCGATCGCCGAAGTCTCGAACCGATATTGAAGTTGCCCGTCAATGGTCGCGCGGCGTCCGGACGTGCGATTGATCTCGCTTTCGGCGAGGAAATTGCGGTTGCGCGAGCTGAGAATGGAGCCCCCAAGACGACCACCCAAGCGTTGCTGATCGCCGAACTCGCCCCAGACCCGTCCTGCAGCCAGTCGGTTCCGGCTGCTGTCGAGCGTGTCCGTGTGATCGAACGGAAAAACCGGGCGAAATCCATCGAATTCGCTTCGACCTGAGAGAGCGAAGCCTGCAGCGCCAAGGCGAAGGGCAGGGGCAACCCGCCAGGTCCCGCGAGCGCGACCCGAAAGGTTGCGATAGCCGTCGCGGTCGCCTGTCCCGTCGAAGGCGTCGATACCGTTCGCACGTTGCCAGCCGATGCCGAGCGCTAGATTGGCTTCGTCCGTCGCCAGCATGCCAGACGCGGACGCCCGCCGGAACCCGAAGGAACCGGCTTCGCTGGTCACGGCGTAGGAGTCGCGGCTCGCGTTCACTCCATCGACGGCAACGACCCCGCCGACGGCTTCGGAGCCCCAAAGCGCCGATTGCGGGCCGCGAACGACCTCGATTCGTGAAGTGACGTCACTGTTCAGCAGCTCGAAGCGCGGGAAGTTGCTCGTCGCCGGATCGTTGGCGCGGATTCCGTCGATGAACAGCAGGGTGTGATTGTTCTCCGCCCCGCGAATGCGGACTTCGGTCAGCGAGCCTGCCGGGCCAGAGGTCGTGACGGCGACCGAAGGGGTCAATCGGAGTAAGGCGGAGACCAGGGGTTCCCCGAGCCGGTCTATGCGGGTGCGGTCGATGACGACCACGCTTGCGGGCGTGTCCGCGGCCTCTTCGGGCGCGCGCTCGGCGGTAATTATGATTTCTGTGCTTGGAACTGCGTCGATCATTGCATCCTCCCATGACGAACATGTCGTCGCGGAGGATGCCGGGCACCCACGCTCCACGGCTGGTCCCGGCCGGAGAAACGGACGACGGACCAAGGCAAGTGTCTGACTTCCACCCTGGCGTGGGCGGATACAGTTGCGGGCACAGCGCCGGTTTCGCACCGGCTTCCTTCTTGGCCGGCGACCGTAACCGCCGGACCTCGATCCGGCACCTTGGCTAGGTGGGGGCCGATAGCCTTGTCAAGCAGCGGCGCGTCGCCTAAGTGCGCGCGACATTCCCGGCTGCTGGTCGGAAACCAGCGCCATTCCAAGGAACCGACAGATGAAATCCGGTACCCACCCCGACTATCACATGATTACGGTCCAGATGACGGACGGCACGACCTTCCAGACCCGCTCGACCTGGGGCAAGGAAGGCGACACGCTGCATCTCGAGATCGATCCGATCTCGCACCCGGCCTGGACCGGCGGCACGCAGCGCATGCTGGACGCAGGCGGCCAGGTGGCTCGCTTCAACAAGCGTTTCGGCGGCCTCACGCTCGGCAAAAAGTAAGCGTTTCTCATGCTCAGCCCGTTTCGCGGAGCCGAGCTCACCGGGAATATCGCTCCAACGATCCAGACCGAACGGCTGGTGCTTCGCCACGTGCGCGCGGCGGACGTGGATTATTTCGCCGATACGCAGTCGGACGAGGAGATCATGCGGCATCTTGGCGGCACTCTCAGCCGCGAGGATTCGTGGCGCCGCGCCCTGACGGGAGCCGGCCTCTGGGGCGTGTTGGGCGTGGGCCTGTGGGCTGTTGACCGGCAGACCGATGGGCGGACCATCGGCCAGATCGGCTTTTTCGACTTCCAGCGGGACATGAACCCGTCGATCGCAGGTCAGCCGGAGATGGGCTGGATCTTCAGCCGCGAAGGGCAAGGGCAGGGGTTCGCAACCGAAGCGGGCCGCGGAGCTCTCGACTGGTTCGACAAGACTCTCGGGCCGCAGGTCATCCCTGCGATCATCGACATCAAGAATGAGCCGTCCATGCGACTTGCGGAACGGCTCGGGTTCGAGCGGCAGCCGGACGGGACGTACAGAAACGAGCCGATCGCGATCTTCCGGCGCGAGCCGCGTTAGCTACCAGCCGCCGCCGCCACCGCCGCCGCCGCCACCTCCCGAAGACCCACCTCCACCTGAACCACTGCTGGAGCCGGGTGCGGTCGACGCCGAGCTGACGGTGCTCGACAAAGAGGAGCCAACGGTGTCGGCGAACCGACCGGGATTGTCCCACGGGCTGTTCGAGCCGGAATACCAGGCGAAGCCCTGTCGGGCGCCCTCCGCCGTCGCTGCCGCGGCAAGGACCCCTGCGAAGCGCTCCGCCCAGCGATTCTCGACGCCCAACGCGATCGCGTAGGGGAGGTAGCGCTCGAACAGTTCGGGGGTGTCCTCGGGCGCGGTCATGCGGTCGAGTCGTTCTCCCTCAGTGATCGACAGATATTGGCGAAAGCCGGCGATCTGATCGAGAACCTTGCGGCCTTCCCTCGTCGGCGCTGCGATCCAGAAAAAAGAGGAAATGACCAAAGGCAATGCGAGGAGGGGGAGGAGGATTGGAAGCCACCATCCACTGCTGAGCGCCTGAAGGATGATCGGCCCACCAGTCATGAACGCCGCCGATCCGGCGACGAACATGCCGAGCGTGAGCAGGCATTTGCCGGTTGTCGATGAGCCGTGGACTGCCAGTGCGAGCAAGGCGGCCACCGTCGCGGCGCCTGCCGTCACCAGGATCTGCCAGATGGCCGCTCCATCGGTCGCGGCGACGACCGTGGCGGCCACCAGCCAGAAGGCGGTGATGAAGGCGATGATGCCTGCTACCGCCCAGCCCCAGTTCCGCTTGAACATCACATCCTCGTAGGCCGCCTTCAGAACTTCCCCCAAGCCTTTCTGAGCGGCCGAGAATTTAGCGTGGTTCTTCTGCTCCATGAGGATCGATTCGCCGGTCATTGCGATCTCGCGAAGCGCGGCTTCCTCCTCCGGCGGAAGCGGCTGTATGCCGGCCAGACGCTCGAGCCTCGTCTTGTCGCGTGAGAAGAAGCCGCCTTCCTCTTCGCTGAGCCGGATATGTCCGCGAACGCCCATGTCGACGAGGGCGGCCGCGAAGGCGCGATTGTCTGCCCCCATCTTCCAGACGTAACGCATGCCCGCCGGCGTCAGGTTTGCGGGCGGAGAGAAGAGGGGGACGATCGTCCCGGCGCGCGGATTGCGCCCGGCTCGGGCCCAGGCGAAGAAGTAGAAGATCCCGAGACCGGCGAGCGCAAGGACACCGACGATTGGCGGGCCGTAGTCGGCGATCATCCATTTGGTCCGGTCGCCTTGCGTCGGTTCGGCGACGACGCTCTTGGGGAAGGCCACCGCGACCGTCAGCCCTTCGTAGGGACCGAGCGGCGTGGTCGTCCGGAAGGCTATTTCGCCGGGCTTTTGCTCGATGACCCTGGCGTGGGAGTCCTTCGAGCCTTGCGCTCCCGTGTATGCGGAGGGCCGACTGAACTCGGCTGGTTCGGGGAGGCGGATGCGCGCCTCAGCCACGTCGATCGGGAACATCCAGCCATTGCCCGTGGCGTTCCAGTAAAGCTCGTCGAATTCCTCGAAGCGGCCGATCTGGCGGGTCGTCGTGTACCGGATGACGTAGCGGTGGTCGCCGACGTCGACATATTTGTCCGGGTCGCCAATCCTGATCCGCACGCCGTTCGAGACGTTCTCGATCGAGGTCGGAACCGGCGCTCCATCGAGCGTTGCACCCCGAAAGGTGAAGCCTACTCGCACCTGGCTTCCGCGTGGGCCGCGGTACCGGGTGGGGAAGTCGCGATAGATTCCCCGGTTGATGGCATTGTGCTCGGCGCGGACGTCGATCGTCTCGGTAACCTCGAGCGACGAATTCCTCTGAATCTGGACGTCGCTGACGAAGCGGTGGATGCGCTCTTCCGCATTTGCCGCGGTCGCCGCGCCAAGAAGCAGCAGCGCGGCGAGTAGCCGCCGGACAAGTGCCATGACTAGGCCGCCGGGCGCTCGAACGATACCTTCGGGGCGCTTTGGATCGCCGGATCCTCGTCCTCGTAGAAGGGCTCTTCCTTGAAGCCGAAGGGACGGGCGATGAGGACCGGCGGGAAGCTCTGGACCGTCGTGTTCAGGTCGCGAACGGTCGCATTGTAGTAGCGGCGGGCGCTCTGCAGCTCGCCCTCGATTGCGGAAAGCTCGTCCTGCAGATCCTGGAAATTCTGGCTGGCCTTGAGGTCCGGATAGGCCTCGGCAACGACCATCAGCCGTCCGAGCAGGCTGGTCATCTGGGCGTCGGCCTGAGCCGTTGCCTCGACACCCGAAGCCCGCGTCGCGTCCGCGCGGTGAGCGGTGACCTGGTCGAGCACCTCGCGCTCGTGAGTCGCATAGCCTTTCACGGCCTCGACGAGGTTGGGGATGAGATCGGCGCGGCGGCGCAATTGAACCGTGATCCCGCTGAAGCCTTCCTGGACCAGAGCGCGCAAACGGACCAGGCGGTTGTAAACGCCAATGACGTACAGCAGCAGCAGTACGACGACTGCCACGAACACCCAACCCGCAATGCCCATCTTATTCCCCCTGATTGCCCGTCGCCGAGCATAGGGGGTTACGGTTGTTCCCGCTAGAAGGCGGAGAGGCCTGTGATCGCGCGGCCGAGGATCAGGGCGTGGACGTCGTGCGTGCCCTCATAGGTGTTGACCGTTTCGAGGTTGGCGGCGTGGCGCATCACCTGGAACTCGGCGCTGATACCGTTGCCGCCGTGCATGTCGCGGGCGATCCGGGCGATCTCCAGCGCCTTGCCGCAATTGTTGCGTTTCAAGAGGCTGATGGTCTCGGGGATGAGCTTGCCTTCCTCGAGCCGGCGGCCGACCCGGAGGGCCGCCTGCAGACCGAGCGTGATCTCGGTCACCATGTTTGCAAGCTTCAGCTGAACAAGCTGGTTGGCGGCGAGGGGCTTACCGAACTG
>DASUVP010000059.1:0-4526 GCA_036378895.1 Sphingomicrobium sp. | reverse complement strand
GGGCGAGGGCGTTGAGCCATGCCGCGAGCGAGGTCGTCAGCGGAAGGATCGCGATGCCCACGTCATCGATCCAGATGAAATTGGCGATTACGCCGAGGGCCAAGGTTACGAGCGTGATCACGACTGGGGTCTTCATGTCCTTGCGGGCATAGAAACCGGGGGCGAGGACCTTGATGATGACGTAGGCCGGAAGGCCGGTGACGAGGATCGACAGGACCAGGGCCGACGTCGCGGCGTCCTCGGTCGTGAAACGTCCGCCCGCGAAGAGGACGGTCATGATCGGGCCGGCCGCGACCATCAGCGCGATCGTCGCGGGAATGGTGAGCAGCATGGCCAATTCGGTCGCGCGGCCCTGGATGTTGGCGGCCTGGCGCTCCTCGCCGATGCCGAGGTGGCGGCTGATCGCGGGGAGGATCGCGGTGCCGATGGCCGAACCGACGAGCGCCAGCGGTAGTTGATTCAGACGGTCGGCCTGGCTCAGGTAGACGAAGCTGCCCTCGGGAAGGCGCGTCGCGAAATAAGCGTAGAAGAGCTGGCTGATGTAATAGCCGCCGGCGCCGATGGTGGCGGGGAGGATGAGGATCAGCAGTTCCTTGACCCGCGGCGTCATCTTCGGTGGCAGCAGTTTCAGCCGCAGACCCGCGCGATGCGTGGCCGCAATGCACAAGGCTAGCTGCAAAACTCCGCCGACCAGGACGGCCCATGCCATCGCGACAGCGGTGCGCTCGCCTCCTTCGTTCACGAGCAGCAATGCGCCAAGCAGAGCGACGTTCAGCAGCGCCGGAGCGAAGGCGGCCGCGACGAAGCGCGACAGCGAATTCAGGATCCCGCTGAAGAGCGAGACCATGCTGATGAAGATCAAGTAGGGAAAGGTCACCCGCGTCAGGAAGACGGTGAAGGCGAACTTGTCCGGATCGTTGGTCCAGCGCTCGCTCGCCACCGCGACCACAACCGCCGGCATGGCGATGACGAAAATCGCGGTGATGAGGATCAGGATCGGCAGGAAGACGGCCTGCACCTCCTCGGCGAAGCGCTTCGCGTCATCGAGATTGCCGTCCTTGCCGATCCGCCGAGCGAACAGGGGCACGAAGCCCTGGCTGAACGCTCCTTCGCCGAGGAGGCGACGAAGCAGGTTCGGCAGCTGGAATGCCCAGATGAAGACCTCGGCCGCCGCCGACGCGCCCATGACCCGGGCGAAGACCATTTCCCGGGCAAATCCCAGGATGCGGCTGACCAGGGTCAGCCCGCCGATCGTTCCGCCAGCCTTGAGGAGGTTCATTGCGGGAGAGCCGCTTTGGAGCTCAGGCGCTCGGCGTCTGGTCGTCTTCCGGCGGGGCCGCTTTCCCCGAGGGCTCGCCGTCGCCGCCGTCACCCTGTGCCTGGGCCTGCTGAAGCTGGGCGAGATAGGCCGCGCCGAAATCGATGCCGTCGAGGAGGAGCGGCGGGAAGCCCGCATTCTGCGTCGATTCGGCGACGATCTGCCGCGCGAACGGGAACAGCAGGCGCGGCGCCTCGACCAGAAGGAATGGCCCAAGCGCTTCCTCCGGGAAATTGCGCAGCCCGAAGAGGCCGGCGTAGCTCAGCTCGACCATGAACTGGACGCCGCTGTCCGACCGGGCGGAAACGTCCAGCTTGATCACGACTTCGTGGATGTCGTCGGAAACGCGGTCGACGTTGATGTTGAACTGGACGTCGACGCGCGGCTGGTCCTGCCACTGATAGACCTGAGGCGAATTCGGGTTCTCAATCGACAGGTCCTTGACGTATTGCGCCAGCGTCGCCGCCTGAGGGCCGGCGTTCGTGTCGCCGGAACCATTGCCGGACGTAAGCATATCCTGATCGGCCATCTTGTTTCGTTCGCCTTGGTCGGTTTGGGAGTTGCGGACCCTGTCGGGACCCGCGCGCGTTCCGCGGGTTGGCGACTAGCAGTCGCCCAACAGGCGCGCAATGGCGGCGGCATGGCGACGCAGGCTTTGAATATAAAGGTTTCGCGCACTATGTTCGGCGCGAGATTAGAGGAACGGAATCGAAGCGTTGACCGTCATTATCATCCTGGCCCTGGTCGCATTGTTCATCGGCCTGCGTCTGTACAGCGTGCTCGGCGAGCGTACCGGGCACGAGCAGCAGCCCATTTTGAAGCCGGCCGACCCCGAAGCCGTCGTCGAGCCGCGGATCGATCGCCCATCGGTCGTTCAGCCGTCTGCCACTGATTCGGGCGACCTCGCCTACCTCCCGACCGCCGGCCCCGGGGTTCGCGCCCTTCTGGCGGTTGACCCGACGTTCGACGTCGCCCGCTTCCTCGAAGGCGCGAAGTCCGCGTACCGGATGGTGCTCGAAGCCTATTGGAAGGGCGACGCCGCCGCGCTTCGGCCCTTCGTCGACGATCACGTGTTCGAAACGTTCAATTCGGCCATCGAGCAGCGGGAGAAGGACGGGCTCGTCCTCGACAACCGCCTGGTCAATATCGAGCAGGTGCTAATCACCGCGGCGCAGGCCGACCGCGAGGTCGCGGTCGTGACCGTCCGCTTCGAAGCCGACATCGCCGCGGTCACGCGCAACAAGGACGGCGACGTGGTTGCCGGATCGATGAGCGACGCGGTCCAGACCCGCGACCTCTGGACCTTCCGCCGGGCAATCGGGTCGCGCGATCCCAACTGGCTCCTTATCGAGACCGACGAGGAAGAGTGACCCGCGCCAAACGGGCGCTCGCGCTCGCGTCTTTCGCAATCCTGTCTGCCTGTGCCACGCGTCCAACCGAGGTGCCCGCGCCTGCGCCTGCGCCGGTACCGGCTTCGCCTCCAGCGCCAGTCGTGCCGGTCGTTCCGCCGCCGCCGGCCAATGCGATTGCGGCAGGCGTGGCGATGGCCGCCGCTCCACCCTTCATCGCGCAATTGGATGCCAGCCGCGCGCTCCAGGCATTTCGGACGAGCTGCCCTGTCCTGATGCGCCGCGCGGACCAGTCCGGCTTGACCTCAGCCGGAGCCTGGGCCGGAGTCTGCACCGAAGCCGCAACGTTGACGCCTGAAAATGCCTCGGCATTCTTTCGCGACCGCTTTGACTGGGTCTCCGTCGGCGGGGGCAAGGCCTTCGCGACGGGCTATTACGAGCCGGAGATCGCGGGCTCTCGAACGCCGCTGCCGGGTTACGTTCCAATCCACGCCGTTCCGACCGACTTGACTCGCTGCACGCGCCCGGACGGTCAGACGGGCAGGGGCCGCGTCGACGAGACCGGCACCTGCGTGCTCTATCATACCCGCGCCGAGATCGAGGAAGGAGCGCTCGCCAACAAGGCTGCGGTGCTCGCCTATGCGGCCGATCCGATCGAGCTGTTCTTCCTGCAGATCCAGGGATCGGGACGTGTCCGCTTCCCCGACGGAAGCGTGATGCGGATCGGTTACGCCGACCAGAACGGGCGAGAATATGTCGCCATCGGTCGGCAGCTCCGCGAGCGCGAAATCCTCCCGCCGGGCGGTGCGAACATGCAGGCGATCAAAAACTGGATGCGAGTCAATCCGGACCAGGGCCGCGAATTGATGCGCGAGAACCTGTCCTACATCTTCTTCCGCGAGTTGACGGGTCCGGGTCCGCTCGGAGCGATGAACGTTCCGGTATCGCCGCGCGCCACGGTGGCGGCCGATCCGAAATTCGTGCCGTTGGGAGCCCCGGTCTTCCTCGCGCTCGATCGGCCGGAGGCTTACGGCTTCTGGATCGCCCAGGACACGGGAGGCGCCATCAAGGGCGCCAACCGCTTCGACACCTTTTGGGGAGCGGGCGCGGAGGCGACCCAGATCGCCGGGGGCATGTCCGCGAACGGCGTTGCGCTGATCCTGGTGCCGAAGGGCACCGCCGGTGTCGCGCGCGCTCAACCCTGACGAAGCGGAGCTCTGGGCTCGCGTAACCGCGACCATACGGCCGCTGTCGCGCGAGCCGCTGAAACCCAGGCCTGCGGAAGCTGGAGCCAAGTCAGAACCGGCAGCCCCACCGCGGCAGGCGACCAAGTCCCCACCGCAACGTAAGGTTGCTCCCTCGCAACCCACGCGGCCAGGAACAACGCTCGATGGGACATGGGACCGAAAGCTGCGCTCCGGGTCGATCCAGCCCGACCGCGTCGTCGACCTTCACGGGCTTAACCTCGACGCAGCCTGGCGCACGATCGACACGGCGCTCGAGCGTGCCGACCAGGCAGGCGACCGCGTCCTTTTGTTAATAACTGGACATCATCGACCGGGGGAGCCGCCGGTCCAGCGGGGCCGCATCCGGGCGGCCGTCCACGACTGGCTCGCGGTGTCGCGCCATGCAGGACGTATCGCTGCTGTTCGGGGCGCTCATCCCCGCCACGGCGGAGGAGGCAGCCTCTATATAATCCTTCGCCGCCGGTAACCCATCCGCTGCACGGATTGTTAACCCTGCCCGTTTAGGTCTGGCGAACCGGCAGATTGCCGGCGCGCGGGGCAAAAACCAGGTCCATGAAAGCAGGCACTGCCCAGAAGATCAGCAACGCCCTGCTTTCGGGTATGGCGGGGTTC
>DASUVP010000058.1:0-11124 GCA_036378895.1 Sphingomicrobium sp. | reverse complement strand
TTGATCTCGGGGAAGATGATCTGCTCCTTGAGGCCCATCGCATAATTGCCCCGGCCGTCGAACGACTTGGGGTTGAGGCCCCTAAAGTCGCGGACGCGGGGAAGCGCGATGGTGACCAAGCGGTCCAGGAACTCGAACATGCGGTCGCGGCGCAGCGTAACCTTCGCGCCGATCGGCATGCCTTCACGCAGCTTGAACTGCGCGATCGACTTCTTGGCCTTGGTGATCACCGGCTTCTGACCGGAGATCGCCTGCATCTCGGCGGCAGCCGCCTCGACCTTCTTCTTGTCCTGGGTCGCCTCGCCGACGCCCATGTTGATGACGATCTTTTCGAGCTTCGGAACCTCGAGGCGGTTCTTGTAGCCGAACTTCTCGATCATCGCCGGGACGATGCGGGTCTCGTAGTCGCCCTTGAGGCGCGGCGCGTAGCCCTTCGGCGTCTTCGACGGCTGGGCAGCCGTCTTCTCAGCCTTGGGCACGGCGGCCTCCTCGACCTTCGGCAGCGCCTCGATCGCCTCGACTTCGGCCTTTTCCGCCTCGCCGACGCGCTCGACTTCAACCTGCTCGGTCACGGGCTCAAGCGCCTCGTCGATCTTCTTTTCCTTGTCAGCCATGGATCAGCTCTCCGGACTTGGCCGCAACGCGGACCTTCTTGCCGTCGCGCTCTTCGAAGCGGACGCGGGTCGCCTTGCCGGTCTTCGGGTCGGCGATCGCGACCTTCGACACGTGCATCGACGCTTCCTTGCGCTCGATCCCGCCCTGCGGGTTCACCTGGGAGGGCTTGCGGTGGCGCGCGGCGACGTTGACGCCGGACACGACTACCTTGCTCTCCTTGGGCATCGAGCGGATGACCTCGCCGGTCTTGCCCTTGTCCTTGCCGGACAGGACGACGACAGTGTCACCCTTGCGAATCTTTGCAGCAGCCATGATTACAGCACCTCCGGCGCAAGGCTGATGATCTTCATGTGCTTCTTGGCGCGAAGCTCACGGACGACCGGGCCGAAGATACGGGTGCCGATCGGCTCCTCGTTCTTGTTGACCAGGACGGCGGCGTTGCTGTCGAAGCGGATCACCGAGCCGTCGGGACGGCGGATGTCCTTGGCGGTGCGGACGATCACCGCGCGGTGAACGTCCCCCTTCTTCACGCGGCCGCGCGGCGCCGCTTCCTTGACGGAAACGACGATGATGTCGCCGACGCCGGCGGTACGGCGCTTGGAGCCGCCCAGCACCTTGATGCACTGGACGCGCTTCGCCCCGCTGTTGTCCGCAACGTCCAGGTTGGACTGCATCTGGATCATGGTTCGACCCTACCTTCTCTCAAAACTGCTCA
Organism: Sphingomicrobium sp.; assembly: GCA_036378895.1. Taxonomy (GTDB): domain Bacteria; phylum Pseudomonadota; class Alphaproteobacteria; order Sphingomonadales; family Sphingomonadaceae; genus Sphingomicrobium. The sequence continues at coordinate 9,794 of DASUVP010000058.1, read as the reverse complement.
GGCGTCCGCTTCGGCGACGTCTTCGGCTTTCGCCTTCTTCGCCTTCGCGGCCGGCTTGGCGGACTTTTCAGCCTTGGCCTTTGCCGGAGCCTTCTTCTCTTCAACCGGGTTCGAAGCACCCTCGACAATCTCGACGGCTTCCGCCTTGGCGGCGCCGATGCGGTCGAGAACGGTCCAGGTCTTCAGCTTCGAAATCGGCGCGCACTCCTCGATGCGCACCTGCTCGCCCGACTTGAAGGCGTTCGCCTCGTCGTGAGCGTGGTACTTCTTCGAGAGCTTGATGATCTTGCCGTACAGCGGGTTCTTCACCCGCCGCTCGACGCGGACCACCACGGTCTTGTCACCTTTGTCGGACACCACGGTGCCGGTCAGGACGCGCTTTGGCATTCCTCTTCTCTCCTCAGCCCTGGGCCGTTTCGGCCGCGCGGGCGCGTTCGCTCTGCAGCGTCTTGATGCGGGCGATGGTGCGGCGCACCTCCCTCACCCGCGACGGCTTCTCGAGCTGATTGGTCGCCGCCTGGAAGCGCAGGTTGAACTGCTCGCGCTTCAGCTCGGTCAGCTGCGTCTGCAGCTGATCGTCGGTCGCGACCCTCAGGTCGGCTTTCTTGTTGACGGTCTTGGCCATCTTACTTTTCCTCAGCGGCCAGGGTCTCGCCCAGGCGGGCAACGACCTTGGTCTTGATCGGCAGCTTCTCGGCCGCACGCTCGAACGCCGTCTTCGCGAGGTGGCCGGGGACACCGTCCAGCTCGAACAGGATCCGGCCCGGCTTGACGCGGGCGACCCAAAATTCCGGCGAGCCCTTGCCCGAGCCCATGCGGACTTCGGCCGGCTTCGACGAAACCGGAACGTCCGGGAAAATGCGGATCCAGAGACGTCCGGAACGCTTGATGTGACGCGTGATCGCGCGGCGGGCCGCCTCGATCTGGCGCGCGGTGATCCGCTCCGGCTCCATTGCCTTGAGGCCGAAGGCGCCGAAGTTGAGCTCGGTCCCGCCCTTGGCGTTGCCGTGGATGCGGCCCTTGAAGGCCTTGCGGAACTTGGTGCGCTTTGGTTGCAGCATCTTACTTAGTCCTCACAGAGCCTTAGCGACCGCGGTCTTCGCGGGCCGGACGGACGCCGGAGGTCTGAGCCTCCATCATCAGCCGGTCCTGAGCCGTCGGATCGTGGCCGAGAATCTCGCCCTTGAAGATCCACACCTTCACCCCGCACACGCCGTAGGCGGTGTGGGCTTCGGCCTCCGCATAATCGACGTTGCCGCGCAGCGTGTGCAGCGGGACGCGACCCTCACGGTACCATTCGGTGCGCGCGATCTCGGCGCCGCCGAGACGGCCCGAGCAGGTGATGCGGATGCCCTCGGCGCCGAGACGCAGGGCCGACTGCACCGCGCGCTTCATGGCGCGGCGGAAGGCAATGCGGCGCTCGAGCTGGTCGGCGACGCCCTGGGCGACGAGCTTGGCGTCGATCTCCGGCTTGCGGATCTCGACGATGTTCAGGCTCACGTCCGAGCTGGTCATCGCGCCGAGCGTCTTGCGCAGCTTTTCGATGTCCGCGCCCTTCTTGCCGATGATCACGCCAGGGCGAGCAGCATAGATGCTGACACGGCAGATCTTGGCCGGACGCTCGATCACCACCTTCGAGATCGCGGCCTGCGGCAGCGTCGACAGGATGTGACGACGGATCTTGAGGTCCTCCAGCAGCAGGCGGCCATAGTCATGGCCTTCCGCGAACCAGCGGCTGTCCCAGGTCCGGTTGATCTGCAGGCGGAGCCCGACGGGAGAGGTTTTCTGACCCATAAGTTACGCTTCTTCCTGCTCGCGGACGACGACCCGAATGCGGCTGAACGGCTTCACGATCCGGCTGGAACGGCCACGCGCACGGGTCGCGAACCGCTTCATCGAGATCGACTTGCCGACGCTCGCCTCGGCAACGACAAGTGCGTCGACGTCGAGATTGTGGTTATTCTCGGCATTGGCCACGGCCGACGCGAGGACCTTGCGCACATCGTCAGCCATCGCCTTGGGCGAGAACTGCAGGATGTTGAGCGCTTCCTCGACCTTGCGGCCGCGGATCAGGCCCGCGACGAGGTTCAGCTTGCGGGCCGAACCGCGGATCGTGGTGCCGACGGCGAGTGCTTCCTTGTCGCCCACCTTACGCGGTGCTGATGGCTTGCTCATTAGCGCTTGCCCTTCTTGTCCGAGGCGTGGCCCGGGAAGAAGCGGGTCGGAGCGAACTCACCGAGCTTCATGCCGACCATGTCTTCATTGACCGACACCGGCACGAACTTGCGGCCGTTGTAGACGTTGAAGGTGAGGCCGACGAACTGCGGCAGGATGGTGGACCGGCGCGACCACGTCTTGATCGGCGAGCGGCCGCCCTTTTCCTGCGCAGCTTCCGCCTTCTTCAGCAGCGAAAGCTCGACGAACGGGCCTTTCCAGATGGAACGGGCCATTGCTTAACCCTTCTTCTTCGCGTGACGCGACCGGATGATGAACTTGTCGGTCGACTTGTTGTGACGAGTGCGGGCACCCTTGGTAGGCTTGCCCCACGGAGTGACCGGATGGCGGCCGCCCGAGGTCCGGCCTTCACCACCGCCGTGCGGGTGGTCGACCGGGTTCTTGGCGACGCCGCGGGTCAGCGGACGCTTGCCCATCCAGCGAGTGCGGCCTGCCTTGGCAAAGGTCTGGTTGGCGTTGTCCGGGTTGGACACCGCGCCGACCGTCGCCATGCAGTCCGAGCGGATGTAGCGCTGCTCGCCTGAATTGAGCCTGACGATGACCATGCCCTTGTCGCGGCCGACGACCTGCACATAGGTGCCTGCCGCGCGGGCGATCTGCCCGCCCTTGCCCGGCTTCAGCTCGACATTGTGGACGATGGTGCCGACCGGCATCTGGCCGATCTCCATCGCATTGCCCGGCTTCACGTCGACCTTCTTGCCGGCGATGACTTTGTCGCCCGGAGCGAGACGCTGCGGAGCGATGATGTAGGCCTGCTCGCCGCCCTCGTAGGTCACGAGCGCGATGAACGCCGACCGGTTGGGGTCGTACTCCAGCCGCTCGACCGTCGCGGGCACGTCCCACGTGCGGCGCTTGAAGTCGATGTAGCGGTACTTCTGCTTGTGGCCCCCGGCGATACCGCGCGAGGTCACGTGACCCTTGTTGTTGCGGCCGCCGGTCTTGCGCTTGCCTTCGGTCAGCGCCTTGACGGGCTTGCCCTTCCACAGCGCCGACTTGTCGACGAGGATGAGGCCGCGGCGCGCGGGCGACGTCGGCTTATATTGCTTCAGAGCCATTACGCCTTAGCCCCTTCCGTAATGTCGATCGTCTCGCCTTCAGCGAGGGTGACGATCGCCTTCTTCGCGTCCGAGCGCTGATAGGGCTGACCCTTCCAGCGCTTGCTCTTGCCCTTGGTCACGATCGTGTTGACGCCCGTCACCTTGACGTTGAACAGCGCCTCGACCGCGGCCTTGATCTCCGGCTTCGACGCGTCCTTCGCGACCTTGAAGACGACCGCGTTCTGCTCGGTGAGCATGGTCGACTTCTCGGTGATGTGCGGGGCGACGATCACGTCGAAGTGACGGCTGTCGACCGCTGCCTGCTGCTTCTTAGCCATTGAAACGTGCCTCCAGGCGCTCGACCGCCGCCTTGGTAAGGACCAGGGTCTCGCAGCGCATGATGTCGTAGACGTTGGCGCCAACCGCCGGGAGCAGGTCGACATTGTCGAGGTTCGACGAGGCGCGGGCGAAACCGACGTTGAGCGCGTCGCCGTCGATGACCAGCGCGCTCTTGCCGAGCTTGAGGCCGTCGAGCTTGGCCTTGAGCTCCTTGGTCTTGCCGTCCTTGAGGTCGAGGTTGTCGACCACGATCAGCTGACCGCCGAGAGCCTTCGACGAAAGAGCCATCTTGAGGCCGAGCGCGCGAACCTTCTTGTTCAGCGAGGCGCTGAACACGCGGGCGCGCGGGCCGTGAGCCTTGCCGCCGCCGACGAAGATCGGGGCGCGGCGATCGCCGTGACGAGCCGTTCCGCCGCCCTTCTGACGACCGAACTTCTTGCCGGTGCGGGCGACGTCGCTGCGCTCTCGCGCGGCGCGCGCCGGAGCGCGGCGGTTCACCAGCTGCCAGGTGACGACGCGGTGAAGGATGTCGGCACGGGGCTCGACGCCGAAGATTTCGTCGTTGAGCTCGAGGTCGCCGCCAGCCTTGGCGTCGAGGGTCTGTACTTTGACCTTCATCGCTTAGCCTTCCTTGCTCTCGTCAGAGCCTTCGCCCTCGGGCTTGGCTTCGTCCGCCGGAGCGTTCGTTTCTTCAGTCTGAGCAGCTTCCTCGGCCGCTGCTTCCGCAGCCGCACCGGCTTCCTGCTCGGCAGCGATCGCCGCGACTTCCTCGTCGCTCGGGAGCGCCGGGATTTCGTGGACGGCCGCATCGTCGACCAGGCCGGCTGCGGGCAGCTCGGACTCGTCGATCTTGGCCTTCGTGTCGATGAGGCCCGCCGGGTACGGCGCGCTCTCGTTGCGCGGCAGCTTGATGGCGTCGGCGACGGTCACCCAGGCACCCTTGTGCCCCGGGACCGAGCCCTTGATGAACAGCAGGCCGCGGATCGGGTCCGTACGGACGACCTCGAGGTTCTGCTGGGTACGATTGCGGGCACCCATGTGGCCGGCCATCTTCTTATTCTTGAAGACGCGACCCGGATCCTGGCGGTTACCCGTCGAACCGTGCGAGCGGTGCGACACGGACACGCCGTGGGTGGCACGAAGACCGCCGAAGCCCCAACGCTTCATGGCGCCGGCAAAGCCCTTGCCCTGCGTCACACCGGCGACGTCGACCATCTGGCCGGCGACGAAATGCTCCGCGCTGATGCGGGCGCCGACATCGAGAAGAGCGTCTTCAGCGACGCGGAACTCGACGACCCGTGCCTTGGGCTCGACCTCGGCCTTGCCGAACGCGACGCGCTGCGGCTTGGCGAGGTTCTTCGCCTTGGCCGAGCCAGCGCCGAGCTGAACGGCAGTGTATCCGTCGCGGTCCATTTCGCGGCGGCCGATGACCTGAACCTCGTCCAGCTGCAGTACGGTAACCGGCACGTGCCGACCGTCCGCCTGGAACAGGCGCGTCATTCCGACCTTCTTCGCGATCACGCCGGTGCGCATGATCAGTGACTCCTCACAGAGGCATGACGGGACCATCCCGCATGCGTGCAGCCCAAAAACTGAATGCGTGCCCCGCCTGGGCTAGTGTCCCGAACGATCCGGGACGGCGGGGACGCAGCCGGAGGAAATGCTCCGCGGTATCACCCATATCCGAGAGGCCTTGAGGCCTCGTCGTGCCGCTCCGGGCAGGAGCGACGGCCGGCTGTTAGGCCAGCTTGATCTCTACGTCCACACCTGCGGCCAGATCGAGCTTCATCAGCGCGTCGACTGTCTGCGGCGTCGGCTGAACGATGTCGAGCAGCCTTTTGTACGTCCTCACCTCGAACTGCTCGCGCGACTTCTTGTCGATGTGCGGCGACCGGTTGACGGTGAACTTCTCGATGCGCGTCGGCAAAGGAATGGGTCCGCGGATGAGAGCACCCGTGCGGCGAGCCGTGTCGGCGATGTCGCCCGTTGCCTGGTCAAGCACTCGATGATCGAAAGCCTTCAGGCGAATCCGGATGTTCTGCGTTTCCATACCTACTACCGATGCGAAAGAGCCTGCTTTTCCCCGCCGGAGCGGATCGAAGCGTAAAACCAAAAACGAGCCAGCCCGGCAGCATTACCGCCGCGCCCGCCCATACCAAATCTTAAACGCGAGCCGCGCGACCCTGACGGATCAGAATCGCGCGGCAGGCGCCCTATATTACTTAGTGATCTCGGCGACAACCCCCGCGCCGACGGTCCGGCCACCTTCGCGGATCGCGAAGCGGAGACCCGGATCCATCGCGATCGGCGCGATGAGCTTGACCTGCAAGTTCACGTTGTCGCCCGGCATCACCATCTCGGTGCCCTCAGGGAGGACGACCTCGCCGGTCACGTCCGTCGTCCGGAAGTAGAACTGCGGACGATAGTTGGCGAAGAACGGCGTGTGACGGCCGCCTTCGTCCTTCGACAGGACGTAGACCTCAGCCTTGAAGTCTGTGTGCGGCGTGATTGAGCCGGGCTTGGCCAGAACCTGGCCGCGCTCGACGTCCTCACGGCCAATGCCGCGGATCAGAGCGCCGATGTTGTCGCCGGCCTGACCCTGGTCGAGTAGCTTGCGGAACATCTCGACGCCCGTGACGACCGTCTTCTGGGTGTCGCGGATGCCGACGATTTCGACTTCGTCGCCAACCTTGACGATGCCGGTCTCGACGCGGCCGGTGACGACCGTGCCGCGGCCCGAGATCGAGAACACGTCCTCGATCGGCATCAGGAACGGCTTGTCGAGCGGACGCTCCGGGGTCGGGATCCAGTCGTCGACCGCGTCCATCAGCTTCAGGATGGCGTTCTTGCCGGTCTCTTCGTTGCTGTCCTCGAGGGCAGCCAGAGCCGAACCCGCGATGATCGGAATGTTGTCGCCGTCGAACTCACGCTTGGAAAGCTCCTCGCGGATTTCGAGCTCGACCAGCTCCAGAAGCTCCGGATCGTCAACCTGGTCGACCTTGTTCAGGAACACGACCATCGTCGGAACGCCGACCTGCTTGGCGAGCAGGATATGCTCCTTGGTTTGCGGCATCGGGCCGTCGGCGGCCGACACGACGAGGATCGCACCGTCCATCTGCGCGGCGCCGGTGATCATGTTCTTCACATAGTCGGCGTGGCCCGGGCAATCGACGTGCGCGTAGTGGCGCTTGTCGGTCTCATACTCGACGTGTGCCGTCGAGATGGTGATACCGCGCTCGCGCTCCTCGGGGGCCTTGTCGATGTTGGCATAATCGGTGAACTGGGCCTGGCCCTTCTCCGCCAGCACCTTGGTGATCGCGGCCGTGAGCGACGTCTTGCCGTGGTCGACGTGACCGATGGTGCCGATGTTCACGTGCGGCTTGTTCCGCTCGAATTTAGCCTTAGCCATTTTACGCCTCTTCTTCTCTGGAATTCGGGCGGCCCGCCCTGTTCGCGGACGCGCCCATAGCTAACAAAAAACGGTTACGCCAGCTTCGCCTTCACCTCGTCGGCGACGTTCTGCGGCACTTCCTCGTAATGCGAGAACTGCATCGTGTACTGGGCGCGTCCCTGGGTGAACGAGCGCAGCTGATTCACGTAGCCGAACATGTTCGCCAGCGGGACCATCGCCTCGACCGCCTGCGCGTTGCCGCGCGTGTCGGTGCCCTGGATCTGGCCACGGCGGCTGTTGAGGTCGCCGATGACGTCTCCAAGATAGTCCTCGGGGGTCACGACCTCGACCTTCATGATGGGCTCGAGCAACTTGATGCCCGACTTCTGGGCCGCTTCGCGCATCGCGCCGCGACCAGTGATCTCGAACGCCAGCGCCGAGCTGTCGACGTCGTGGTACTTGCCGTCGAGCAGTCGGATCTCGAAGTCGATGATCGGGAAGCCGATCAGCGATCCGGTTTCCGCGGTCTCGCGCATGCCCTTTTCGACCGACGGGATATATTCGCGCGGGATGTTGCCCCCCTTGATCTCGTCGATGAAGGTAATGCCCGAGCCACGCTCGCCAGGAGCAAGCGCGACTTTCACCTCGCCGAACTGGCCGGAGCCGCCCGACTGCTTCTTGTGGGTGTAGGTCAGCTCGACCGGACGGGCCAGCGATTCACGATACGCCACCTGCGGAGCGCCGACGTTGGCCTCGACCTTGAACTCGCGCTTCATGCGGTCGACGAGGATTTCGAGGTGGAGCTCGCCCATCCCCTTGATGATCGTCTGGCCGGACTCGTGGTCCGTGGTCACGCGGAAGCTCGGGTCCTCGGCGGCCAGGCGGTTGAGGGCGACGCCCATCTTCTCCTGGTCGGCCTTGGTCTTCGGCTCAACGGCAACCTCGATGACCGGATCCGGGAACTCCATGCGCTCCAGGATGATCGGCTTGTTCGGCTCGCAGAGCGTGTCGCCCGTGGTCGTCTCCTTGAGGCCGGCGATGGCGACGATGTCGCCCGCATAGGCCGTATCGACGTCCTCACGGTTGTTCGCATGCATGAGCAGCATTCGGCCGATCTTTTCCTTCTTGTCCTTCACGGAATTGAGGACCGTGCCCTTCTCGAGCTTGCCCGAGTAGATGCGCGTGAAGGTCAAGGTGCCGACGAACGGGTCATTCATGATCTTGAACGCCAGCGCCGAGAACGGAGCCGTGTCCGACGCCTCGCGGGTATCGGCCTCCTCGCTGTCGGGCTTCACGCCTTCGACCGGCGGAATGTCGAGCGGGCTCGGCAGATAGTCGACGACCGCGTCGAGCAAGGGCTGGACGCCCTTGTTCTTGAACGCCGAGCCGCACAGCACCGGCACGAACGAGAAGTTGAGCGTGCCCTTGCGGATCAGCTTCTTGAGGGTTGCCGTGTCCGGCTCGGTGCCTTCGAGATACGCTTCCATGATGTCATCGTCCTGCTCGACGGCGATCTCGATCAGCTCGCTGCGCGTCCTCGACGGCGCGGTTGCCTGCTTCGACGGCGTTGCCGGCGTCGAGCCGCAGTCGGAGACCGTCTGGCGGCAGGCCGAGAAGTATCGCGTTCCGCGCATGTGCTTCGTCAACAAGCTCGACCGCACCGGAGCGAGCTTCGAGCGCTGCGTCGACATGATCAAGGACCGCCTCGGCGCGCGTCCGGCCGTCCTTTACCTTCCAATCGGCATCGAGAGCGGCTTCAAGGGCCTCGTCGACCTGGTCGAGAATCGCGCGATCATCTGGCTCGACGAGAGCCTGGGCGCGAAGTTCGTCTACGAAGAGATCCCGGCCGACCTCAAGGACGCGGCCGAGGCCGCTCGCCAGGAACTCATCGAGATCGCCGTCGAGCAGGACGATGCGGTCATGGAAGCGTATCTCGAGGGTAACGAGCCGGACGTCGCGACGCTGAAGAAGCTGATCCGCAAGGGCACCCTGAACTTCTCGTTCGTGCCGGTGCTGTGCGGTTCCGCGTTCAAGAACAAGGGCGTTCAGCCCCTGCTCGACGCGGTCGTCGACTATCTGCCGAGCCCGCTGGACATTCCGCCGGTCGAAGGCATCAATCCGGACAACGAGCAGATCGAGACGCGTGAGGCGTCGGACACGGCTCCATTCTCGGCGCTGGCGTTCAAGATCATGAACGACCCGTTCGTGGGTTCGCTCACCTTCGCGCGCATCTACTCGGGCAAGCTCGAGAAGGGCACCGTCGCCAATTCGGTGAAGGACAAGAAGGAAAAGATCGGCCGCATGCTGCTGATGCATGCGAACAATCGTGAGGACATCGATGTGGCCTATGCCGGCGACATCGTCGCCATCGCGGGCCTCAAGGAGACCACGACCGGCGATACGCTTTGCGATCCGGCGAAGCCGATCATCCTCGAGCGCATGGAGTTCCCGGACCCGGTCATCGAGGTCGCGGTGGAACCGAAGACCAAGGCCGACCAGGAGAAGATGGGCATCGCCCTCAATCGCCTCGCCGCCGAGGATCCGAGCTTCCGCGTCTCCTCCGACCAGGAGAGCGGCCAGACCATCATCAAGGGGATGGGCGAGCTCCACCTCGAGATCCTGGTCGACCGCATGAAGCGCGAGTTCAAGGTCGACGCCAATGTCGGCGCGCCGCAGGTCGCCTATCGCGAGTCGCTGGCCCGTCCGGTCGAGCTCACCTACACCCACAAGAAGCAGTCGGGCGGCTCCGGCCAGTTCGGCGAGGTCAAGGTGTCGCTGACGCCGGGCGAGCG
>DASUVP010000057.1:0-5697 GCA_036378895.1 Sphingomicrobium sp. | reverse complement strand
ACGATAGCGTTCGAGCGGATGGCTGCGGGCCATTTCAAGTTTTCCTTAGCGATGCGGGGAGCCGGCGGATCCGGCTGGCCCCGATATAGGTACGATTTCTACCAGCGGTAGTGCGAGAAGGCGCGGTTCGCTTCGGCCATGCGATGCGTATCCTCACGCTTCTTCACGGCATTGCCGCGGTTCTGCGACGCATCCATCAGCTCGCCCGACAGGCGCGCGGCCATCGTCTTTTCGGAACGGGCGCGGGCGGCCGAGATCAGCCAGCGGATGGCAAGCGCCTGGGCGCGCTCGGTACGAACTTCGACGGGGACCTGGTAGGTCGCACCGCCGACGCGGCGGCTGCGGACCTCGATGCCCGGCTTCACATTGTTGAGGGCGTCGTGAAAGACCTGGATCGGGTCCTTCTTCAGGCGAGCTTCGACATTGTCGAGAGCGCCATAGACGATGCCTTCGGCGACCGACTTCTTGCCGTCGAGCATGACGGAATTCATGAACTTCGACAGGACGATGTCCCCGAAACGGGGATCGGGAAGGATTTCGCGCTTCTCTGGGCGGCGACGACGGGACATTGGACTGTTCCTTTTCTCTTCAGCCGTTTCCGGAATGGCTCCGGGGCTTACTCGCTGCTGGAATTACTTGGGACGCTTGGCGCCGTACTTCGAACGACTCTGCCTGCGGTCCTTGACACCCTGCGTGTCGAGAACGCCGCGAAGCACGTGGTAGCGGACACCCGGAAGGTCGCGCACACGGCCGCCGCGGATCAGCACGACGCTGTGCTCCTGCAGGTTGTGGCCTTCGCCCGGGATGTAGCTGATGACTTCGCGCTGGTTGGTCAGGCGGACCTTGGCCACCTTGCGAAGCGCCGAGTTCGGCTTCTTCGGGGTCGTCGTGTAGACGCGGGTGCAGACGCCGCGCTTCTGCGGGTTCTGCTCCATTGCAGGGACCTTGGACTTGGCCTTCTGCGGTTCGCGACCCTTGCGGATCAGCTGGTTAATCGTTGGCATGAAGCCCTTCACCTTTATGTTGCCGGAAGTCCCGGCGGTTACTTTGCCCAAAGCAAAAGCGTGAAGTCCTGGCAGCTTCCAGCCACCCGGCCTTCACGTTCCTGAGCAATGTTCAGCTCTGTCCACCAGGGGAACGAAAGGACGCAGCCCCGCGGACGAGCGGCCACATAGCGAGGGAGGGTGTGACGGTCAACCGCGCCCAAGGCGGTCCGAGTCAGGAGCCGGACGTCAGCCCCTTGCGGCCGAATTGCGCCCGGGCGGGAGCCGCCTCGGCTTGCGGCAGGGGCGCCGGCCCTGGACGATTGGCCATGTAGCGGGCGAGGGCCGCCTCGGCGTCGAAGGTGCTTTGCGCCGGCTCGGCCTTCTTGTCGTCGCCGTTGAGGAAATCGCCGATCGTGTCGTACGCGGAATCGACGATGGTTCCGCCCGGGTCGCGGACGAATTCGAACGTCCCCACCGCATCACCCGCCGATGTCTGGAGCTCCTCTCCCTGAATCCCGCGATACAGCAGCACGCAGGAACCTGCCGCCAGTGCAAGCGACATGGCGTTCACGCCCTTGTCCGCGAAGGTCCATCCGGCGATAGCCATCAACAGAATCGCCGCACCGATTGACGTCAGGCCGCGCATCCACGCCGCTCCCACTTTGACTTCGCGGCTGCGAATAAACGATCAAGGTCAAAAAAGCGTGAACCGATCAGGCGCTTAGCTTGTGCGCAGCCAACCTCTCGTAGAACGGACGGCAGGCGTCTGCGACCCGCTTCGCCTCGTCGTCCAGCACGACCGGCCGCTCGCCGGGCTCGCCGAACCCGGTGCTCAAACCCACCGCGTCGTACCAATGCGATGCCCAGATGCCGTCGGTCTCGCGAATGCCCGGCTCCCAGCGCAGCATCGCCGGGTCCCAGCCGATCCCGAGGGCCGAGCACAGCCGCTGAAGCATGGTCGAAGGGTCGCGCAGGACGTCCGCGCTGTCGATCACCGGCGGCGCATGCCCGAGCCGGTTGGCCTCGCGCTCGAAATATTCGACCTGCCGCTCGACCCCCAGATGCTCCGGCCGGACGGCGACGCGTTTGGCCGCATAGCTTGCGATCACGCGCGTCGGATCCCGGATCAGGAAAGCGTGGCGCAGGCCCGCAAGGTCGTCATGCGCGACCGGCCCGACCATGTGGTGCGCCATATGCTTCTGGTACCAGACCGGCGCACCGTTCGGGCAAGGCCCTGTCATCGTCCGCGCGACGCTTGCCCAGTCGCAGTCCATCGAGGCGATGACCTCGTCGGCCATCGGCTGCGGATCGCCGGTCGCCTCGAGATAGGCGCCGTAGAAAGGCTCGTCGGAAACGAATGTGTCGGAGCGGCTTCCGAAGCTCCGCATCATCGCCGTGGACAGGTTCCTTGGACCCGACCACATGGCGATGCGGATCGTCACGGCCGAGCGGCCTCCAGCACATCCTGCTCGACGCGGTCTCGATAGAGGCCCTGCAACCGCTCGACCATCGGGCCGCGGCATTCGAGCGTCCGGCCGTCCACTTCCCGAACCGGGACGATCCCGGCAAAGGTGCCGGTGGCGAAGGCCTCCTCCGCGCCATAGACGTCTGTCAGCGAGAAATCCTTTTCGAACACCGGGATGCCGTTGTCGCGGCACATCTCGATGACCACGCCGCGCGTGATCCCGCCGAGGCAATATTTCCCGCTCGACGTCCAAACCTCGCCGTTGCGAACGATGAAGAAGTGCGTCGAATTGCAGGTGGCAACGAACCCGTGAGGATCGAGCATCAGCGCCTCGTCGGCGCCCGCCTGCGTCGCCTGGATCGATGCGAGAATGCAGTTAAGCTTAGAATGGGAGTTGAGCTTCTGGTCCTGCACCGCCGGGTCGCCGCGGCGCACGTGCACGGTGAACAGCTTCAGGCCGCGCTGATGAACGTCTGCCGGCGGCTGCTTGTATTCGGGAATGATCACGACGGTGGCCTTGCCGACCACCACGCGCGGGTCCTGATAGGGCGTCGAACGGACTCCGCGGGTGACCATCAGGCGGACGTGGACGCCCTCGTCCATGCCGTTGGCGTCCAGTGTGGCGTAGAGACGCTGCGTCAGCTCCTCCCGCGAAAGGCCGATGTCCATCGCGATCGCCTTCGCACCCTCCAACAAGCGGTCCAGGTGGCGATCGAGAAAGGCGAGGCGGCCCTTGTGGACTCGAAGCCCCTCCCAGACCCCGTCGCCAAGCATGAATCCGGAATCGAAAACCGAGACGACCGCCTGATCGCGCGGCTTCAATTCGCCATTGACGTTGAGGAGGATCGACCCGTTCCGCGGATCGGAAACGTCGTGCATCGATTGCGCCATCCGCCGAGCTTGGTGGGCGCCGGCGCACTTGGCAAGCCGCCGACGCGCGACGAACGCGCCCCGCGAGCCGACAAACGGACTTGATCGACATCGCCCTCCGCCCGGTCGAAACCGGCGAGCAATCGGCGCGGCGCCGCTGCATCCCTTGGATGTTCCAGAAGGGGAGCAAGAGCATGACAAGCAAGCAGATTATCGCAGCCGTCAGCATGGCCCTGATCGCCGTTCCGGCCTCGGCAACCGCCAATTCGTCGGCCTCGAAAGCCAGCAAGAGCGCGGCCGCCGACCAGAAGAAATACTGCATCGCCTATGACGGGGTCGTGGGAAGCCGCGTCCGGGCCGCGGAATGCAAGACCAAGTCCGAGTGGGCCAAAGAGCGCGTCGACGTTGAAAAGATGCTGAAAGAATAGGCTTCGGCGAGGGCGCGGCCCGAGCCGCGCCCGCCTCAAACTTCCCGCAACCGCACGTCGTCGCGGCTGAACTCCAGTCCGACGGTGAGAAGCGCGCGAAACGCGTTGTAGCCGCATCGGCCCGGGAAGAAGGCGTGGAAGAAAAGCTGCGGCCGTCCATCCACACCTGGCGCGACCGATGCATGGCCCGGAGCCCACCACAGGCTGTTCGATTTGAGCAGCGGCTCCGCTCTCTTCTCATATGGTCCGAACGGGTGATCGGCGACCGCGACACCGATGCCGTAAGCCGGCGTCGAGAAGTCGTTGCCCGCGTAGAACATCCAGTAGCGCCCCTTCTGCTTCGTAACGAACGGCCCCTCGATCAGATGGCCTTCCCAATCGAGGTCGTTGGCGAGCACGATGAGCTCCTCGCCCGTTAGCGAGCGCCCGTCCTCGGCGAGCCGGCGGGCGTGGATCGGCGTGCGCATCGCCTCGACGATGTCGCCCGCCTTGCCGCAGCGGATCAGCGCGGGCTTCACCCGCAGCCAATTGTCGATCGACGCCTCGATCAGCGGCTGCATCCAGAAGAACCGCTCCATCGACCGCCGCGAGTTCGCCCAGGGCTGGATCGCAGCGGCGAAAGCGGCGGTCCGCTGATCGCGCTCGCTTTCGAACAGCTCGCCGAGCAGCTCGGGATGCTCGCGCAGGAGCCCTGCCAGCGGCCTCGGCCAGAGCCCATTCGTATCGTTCTTCCAGAAGAGGTAGGGCGCGCCGTCCTCATCGACGAAGATGTGGCTGTCGATCACACCGCCGCTCGCCGGCCCGCCGGGGGTGAGCATTCTCCCCCCAGTGATCAGCGGCGCGCCATTGTCGTTCCACGGTCCGAGAGGCGTCGGGGCTCGCGCAAGACCGATGGCGAGCGCGCCTGACAGGTCTCGAGCGGTGTAGGCCAGCCAATATTCGTCGCCGACCTTTGCCATTTCCGGAGCCCAGAAGTCGCCTACATGCCTGCCGCTCCTCGCCCAGGCAGGTGCGCTCCCTCGCGGGAAGACGAAGCCCCGATGCTCCCAATGGTCGAGGTCGGTGGAATGCAGGATGGGAAAGGCGTCGTCCGCGTCGTTGGATGTCGCGGTGAGGATCCAGCCGTCGTCGACCTTCAAGACCGCAGGGTCACCGTAACCGGCGTGCGTCAGCTCGCTGAGATTGTCGACGATCAGCGGCTTCCACGGAACGCCCGACGGAGCAGCCCGCGGCGCTTTCGAGGACGCGGGCGATCGCGTCCCGAAATCAGCCGCAAGCTCGGCGAAGAAGCGCGCATAATCCGACTGCTCGCCGCCCGCGATCCGGTACCGCCGCTCATCCCCGCCGCTACGAACAAGGAGGTCGGTTGCTTCACCGTCCGCAGCGGCTTCAACGTCGAATCCGGTCATTGTCCTTGCTTGGGAACGAACTGCTCACGTGGTGTGCCATCCACGGCGTAGAGCCGCTCGGTCGGGATCTTGATGACCTGCCCGCTGCGCTCGAGGCGATGGTCGTAGATCGCGCCGAGCAGGCCGGCCATGCGGCTGCCCTCGACCCGCGCGCCGATGGCGTTGAATCCGATCGCCAGCCCTTCGCCCATGCTTCCAGTCCAGCGTCCGACGCGCACCGTGACAGGACCGCGGTGGCGCTTGCCGGGCCGCGGCAGGACCTGCTCCACCCATTGCCGGGCAATGCCGGTCTCGCGCTCCTCAACCGGCAGCCGATGCATCTGGTAGAATGTCGGCTTGGCCACGAACCAGCCGAGCATCGCCCGGGCAACGGTCGTGTTGCCGCCGCCGGGCGTGTCGGTGAGGTCGATGATGACGCGCTGGCCGGGCTTCGCGCGCTCCATCACGCGGTCGAAAGCGGCGATGGTGGCGCTGTTGCCGAGCGAGTCATGGATCCGGATGACGAAATCCCTGCCCACCTCATTCCCAGTGAGCACGGG
>DASUVP010000056.1:0-12422 GCA_036378895.1 Sphingomicrobium sp. | reverse complement strand
CTGCCTGTGGCTCGACCGCGGGCATCTGCGTCGTGCCGAAATCGGCTTCGGCGGCTTCGAGGCGTGGATGGAAAAGGCCTATGAGGAGGAAGCGCGCGCCGCCGAGAAGCTCGACGCAAAGCTCGCGATCGAGCTTCGCTGGCTGGAGCGCGGGGTCACCGCGCGCCGCCGTCGCAACCAGGGCCGTCTCGCCAAGCTTCACGAAATGCGGGCGCAGCGGGCGGCGATGATCGGCGGGCCGGGGACGGCGAAGCTGGCCGTCGCGAAGGACGAGGTACGCTCGAAGGCCGTGATCGACGCCGAGCACGTCTCGAAGAGCTACGGCGACCGGACGATCATCCGCGACTTCACCTTGCGCATCCAGCGCGGCGACCGGATCGGCATCGTCGGGCCGAACGGGGCGGGGAAGACCACGCTTCTGAAGCTTCTGACCGGCGAGCTGCCGCCCGACGAAGGGAAGGTGGAGCGGGCGAAGACCTTGTCGGGCATCGTCATCGACCAGCAGCGCAAGCTGATGGATCCGGCCAAGCGCGTTCGCGACGTGCTCGCGGAAGGCGGCGACTGGATCGACGTTCGCGGCTTCAAGAAGCACATCAAAGGCTATCTCAAGGAGTTCCTCTTCTCGCCCGAGCTGACCGAAGCGCCGGTCGGCTCGCTGTCGGGCGGGGAGCGGTCGCGGCTGCTGCTTGCCCGCGAATTCGCTCGCGAGGCGAACCTGCTGGTGCTCGACGAGCCGACCAACGACCTCGACCTCGAGACGCTAGACCTGCTGCAGGAGGTCATCGCGGACTATGAGGGCACGGTCCTGATCGTCAGCCACGACCGCGATTTCCTCGACCGCACGGTGACCGTGACGCTTGGCCTCGAAGGTTCGGGCAAGGTCGACATCGTCGCCGGGGGCTATGAGGATTGGGCCAAGCGCCGCCGCCGCCATGCGTCCGCGCCTTCGCCGAAACCCAAGGCGGCGCCCATGCCCGAAGAGCGCCGCGCCGTCCCTTTGGCGAAGCTCAGTTACAAAGACCAGCGCGACCTCGACCGGCTGCCGGGCGAGATCGAGCGGCTGGAAGCGGAAATCGCCGCGACCGAGGACGTCCTGCACGACCCCGACCTCTACACGCGCGATCCGGGCCGCTTCGCCGAGCTGACCGAGCGCTCCGCGAAGCTTCGCGCCGAGAAGCATGCCGCGGAGGAACGTTGGCTCGAAGTGGCGGAGATGGCCGAGGCGCTGTCGAAATAGCGCTTTTGCTCGCGGCGCTCCGGTGCAATGCTGATCTTCGGATTGAGGGGAAGCCAAATGTCGATGCGGGTCAGTGCAATCGCAGGGATCGCCCTGCTTTCGATGTCGTCGGTTGTCACGGCGAAGGAAGATATGGAGCCACGCATGCAGGCCGTGCTGGCTTGCGAGGCGATCGCCTCCAACGAGGCGCGCCTGCAATGCTTCGACCAGGCGATCCTGCCCCTGAAGCAGGCCATGTTCCGCGGCAGCCTCGTCCTCAAGGAGAACAAGGGGCCCACGGCGCTCGGCGGCGTGGTCAAGGCGTCGGGGAAATCGGGAGTCAGCCGCTACTGGGTCCTGCTCGACAACGGCGAGCGCTGGACGATCATGACCGCCAAGGATCGCCGGGAAGCGCCGAAGCCCGGGACTCCGCTCCGGATGAAAAAGACGTTCTTTGGCAATTACTGGGTAACCGGCCCCGGCTGGCCGGAGAGCGAGGGAACGTTCGTCGCTCCAGCCCAGCCCCAGTAACTCTACGCGCTCAGCCGATACTGCTTGATCAGATCGTAAAGCGTCGGGCGGCTGATCCCGAGCAGCTTGGCGGCGCCCGAAATATTGTTGTCGGTCCGGCTTAGCGCCTGGCGGATCGCCCGGCGGTCGGCCGTTTCCCGCGCCGCACGCAGGTTCAGCGCAAGCTCCGCTTCCTCGGCCGCGGAAGCGCTTCCCGGCAGGTCGAGATCGTCGGCGCTGACCGACTTGCCGTCGGCCATGATCACCGCACGTTTGATACGGTTCTCGAGCTCGCGGACGTTGCCGGGCCAGCCATAGGCGTCGATCGCTGCAACCGCGTCGGCCGACAGCGACTGGACCTTGGTGTTCAGCTCCTTGCCGAAGCGGTTCACGAAATGCCGCGCGAGCAGGACCGCGTCGCCGTTGCGCTCGCCTAGCGTCGGGATCTTCACGACGATCTCGGCCAGGCGATAATACAGGTCTTCGCGGAACCGGCCGTCGGCGATCATTGCCTCCAGGTCCTGGTGGGTCGCGCAGACGATGCGCGTGTCGACCGGGATCGGCTGGCGTCCGCCGATGCGCTCGATGACGCGTTCCTGGAGGAAGCGCAGAAGCTTCACTTGGAGCGGCAGCGGGATGTCCCCGACCTCGTCGAGGAACAGGGTGCCGCCTTGCGCCATTTCGATCTTGCCGACGTTCGACTTGACCGCGCCGGTGAAGGCGCCGCGCTCGTAGCCGAACAGCTCTGCCTCGAGCAGCGTCTCGGGGATCGCGGCGCAGTTGATGGCGATGAACTCACCCTTGCGGCTGCTCTTCTCATGAACCGCTCGGGCGAGCAGCTCCTTGCCGGTGCCGGATGCGCCGAGCAGCATCACCGAGACGTCGGCGCTGGCGACGCGCTCGATGGTCTTGGCGACCTTCAGCATCTCGGGCGCTGAGCTGATGATCGAGCCGAGCACCTGGCCACCGCCCACCTGCTCGAGCCGCCGGTTCTCGGCCTCGATGTCGGCGACGTGGAACGCCCGGGCGACGATCAGCCCGAGCTCGTCGATGTCCACCGGCTTGCGGTAGAAGTCGTAGGCGCCGAGGCCGATCGCCTTCAGCATGCTCTCGCGCGCGCCATGCCCTGAAGCGACGATAACTTTCGTGTCCGGCTTCAGCTTCAGGATATCGGTCAGCGTCTGGAAGCCCTCGGTCGTCCCGTCGGGATCTGGCGGCAGGCCGAGGTCCAGCGTCACGACGGCGGGCTCGTGCAGGCGAAGCGCCTCGATTGCGCTCGACCGGTCGCCGGCGAGTACGACCTCATAGCCCTCATAGGCCCACTTCAGCTGGCGCTGCAGGCCCTCGTCGTCCTCGACGATCAGGAGAACGGGAAGTTTCTGGTCGGTCATGCGATTTTCCGTTGCGGTTGAGCGGCCTCGTCGGCCGCGGGGAGGAAGATGGAGAATTCGGAGCCGACGCCCGGCGTCGAATCGACGACCAGCCGGCCGCCCATGGCGACGACCAGCGAGCGCGCTTCGAACGAGCCGATTCCGAAGCCGTCGGGCTTGGTCGATGCGAACGGCTGGAACAGGCGGTTGCGGACGAAGTCGCCGTCCATGCCCGTGCCATGATCGGCGATGGTGATGCGAACCTCGCGTCCGGCCGGGGCGACACGGACGGTGATGGGCGCCTCGGGCGAGCTCGCCTCCACCGCGTTCTGGATGAGGTGGCCGATGGCCTGCTCCAGGGCAGCGGCATCGACGAGGGCCCAGATGTTTGCGTCGCCGAGCAGCTTGACCTCATGGTCGCGGCGTTTGGCGGCGATCGCGTCGGACAGGATCCTGCGCAATTGCTGCGGCTCGGAGCGCTGCGAGCGCGCCTGTGCCTGGGGCGACAGCCGGGCGAGAAGCTCGTTCATCTTGCCGACGGAGCCGCGCAAGGTCGCGACCATGTCGGCGCGGAACTCGGGATTGTCGGCGTGCCGCTCGGCATTGCGCGACAGTAGCGAGAGCTGGCTCACCAGATTCTTGATGTCGTGCAGGATGAAGGCGAAGCGCCGGTTGAATTCCTCGAACCTTTGCGCGTTGGACAAGGCTTCCTGGCCGTGCGCCTCGGCGAGCGCGCTTGCGGCCTGGCGCCCCGCGGTGCGGAGAAGATCGAAGTCTTCCCAGTCGAGAACCCGGCGATAGTCCGGAGCCGCCAGCAGGATGAGACCGAACAGGCGTTCGCCGTGGATCAGGGGCACGCCGATCCAGGCGCGGCGCTCCTCCAGCATCCATTGCGGCGGCAGGGCAACGCAGTCCTTCGAGCTCGCCCAGCCGTTGCGCAGCGCATCGAGTTCGACGATCCGTCCGCTCGATTCCAGCGCGGACCAGAAGTCCCGGACGCGATCGAGCTCGCCGGCGGGCGGGTGCTTGCCGGACCAGTTCCACGACGACGCCGTCGTGATCGCTCCGGCCGGGTCGGTCGCCAGCAGCAGGCCACCCGGCGCTTCGAGGATATCGGCGAACGCCTTGATCACACGCTCGCCGAGCTGAGCGGCATCGGCCCCGCTGACGCCCACTGTGTTGGTGAAACGGAGCCATTCGGCGCGATAGTCGTAGCGGTGCTCGAACAGATGCTTCGAAATCTTCACCTTGGCCCAGCTTCGCGCCTTGGCGCTCGGAAGCAGGACCATCGCCGCGACGGTCAACGCCGCGAGCAAGCCGACCAGGATCCCCCGCGACCATTCGACGCTGGTCCCGCGAAGCGCCGTCGCGAGGATCGCCATCATCGCGAAATAAGCGCAGATCGCGAGCAGCGAGAGCGACTGGAAGGTCGCCGCCCGGGAGAGGCGGATGCGCCAGCCGCCCTCGCGATTGGCAGCCATGGCGAACATGGGCGCTGTCGCCGCGATGATCGCGCCGCGCCATTCGAACAGGTCCGGTGCGAGGCGGTTGTCCAGGTAGGCGATGGTGTAGAGGTTGAGGTCGTAGCTCCAGGTCAGCGACAGAGCGAGCATCGCCAACCGGATGCTTGAGCGGCTCGCAGGCGACGCCTGACCGTAGAGATTGTGCACAAGCACCAGCGAGCCCGCGGCGGCGGTGATTCGCAGCAGGGTCGCGGTTTCTTCGATCGTGCTCGTCGGCATGACGTAGCGCAGCGACGTCACGACTAGCTGGAAGCCGAGCACCGCGGCGACGGCGGCATAGACAAGGCGAACGCCATGCTGGCGCTCCCCGCTGGTCGCCGACAGGCTGTAGATGAGGCCCATCCAGATGAGGTTGCGTGCAGTCTCGGCGTAGGCGGCGATCGGATCCCCCGGGAGGATTGCGCTCAGCCAGGCCCAGCAGGCCGTGACCGCGAACCCGGCGAGCAGCAGGCGCTGGTCCTGGTTGCGGATCGCGCTCAGCCGCCAGATCAGCAGGCCGAGGAAAGCCGCGGCGCAAAGCGCGTGGCTCCAGAAGGCGATCAGCGCCTGCACGGCCGCCCCACTGTCAATTCCACCGACATGGTCGAGGGGTGTCGCGAAATTTTACAAATAAGTGGTGAATGGATCGGCTAAGGCGCGTCCATGACGGTTGAAAGAAGGCCGCTTGGACAGAGCGGGATCGAGGTCGCGCCGCTGGCGCTTGGCGGCAATGTCTTCGGCTGGACCGCGGACGAGCCGACCAGCTTCGCCATCCTCGACGCCTTCGTCGAAGCGGGCGGAAACATGGTCGACAGCGCCGACGTCTATTCGGCCTGGGTTCCCGGCAACCAGGGCGGCGAGAGCGAGACGGTCATCGGCAATTGGCTGGAGCGCGACCCGGCCAAGCGCGGCCGCGTCATGATCGCTACCAAGGTCGGCTTCTTCGAGGGATTGGCGCCGGAAAAGATCGCGGCGGCCTGCGACGCGTCCCTGCAGCGGCTCGGGATCGATACGATCGACCTTTATTATCATCACAAGGACGATCCGAACGTCCCGCTGGCCGACAGCCTGGGGGCGATGGACGCCCTGGTGAAGGCAGGGAAGGTCCGCGCGATCGGCCTCTCGCAATATTCGGCGGAGCGGCTGGACGAGGCCATGCGCACCGCACAGGCGAATGGGCTTACGCAGCCGTGCGCCCTGCAGACCTGGTACAACCTGGTCGAGCGGCCCAAGCTCGAGGGGGAGCTTCGCGACGCGGCGCTCGTGCACGGGCTCGGCATCGTGCCTTTCTACGGGCTGGCCAACGGCTTTCTCACCGGCAAATACCGCAGCAAGGACGACCTCGACAAAAGTCCGCGGGGCTTGAGGAACATCGAATATCTGGAGGGCCGCGGGGCGCGCGTGCTCGAAGCCCTGGACAGCGTCGCCGCCGAGACCGGGGCGGCGCTCGCGACCATCGCCATTGCATGGACGATCGCCCAGCCGGGCATCACTTCGACCCTGGCCAGCGCAACCAGCGTCGAGCAGCTCAGGGAGCTGACCGCCGCAATGCAATTGAAGCTGACGCCTGAGCAGCTTGCGCGGCTGGACGAGGCGAGCGGCTAGGATCTTTCCCGCATCTGCCGGACTCCTTCGACTAGAATGGCCCAATCGATGAGCTCGTGGGCCAAGCCCGCCGGCTGGTAAGCCGCGTAGCGTTCGATCCCGCGAATGACGCTGCTCCATGAGCAATCGATCGTGTCGTCGTCGGCCGGATTTTCAGTGGCAAAAAGCAACTCGTCCATGTGCGCGCCTTTGCAGAGAAGGCGCGGCGGAGCGTCGCCCGTTTCCACCAACGGCTGTCGAAACGCGACGAACGGTGGACTACTTCTCGAGCACGTCCAGCGCGATCGCCGTCATGGCTTCGGTTGCCGTCGAGATTACCGCGTCGGCGTCGGGAACGAAGAACGGGCTGTGAAGCGACGGAATCTTGTGCGTGTCGCCGCCGGCCGCATCCCATTTGTCCTTGGGCGTCGCACCAACCCAGAGCATCAGGCTCTCGATCGACTTGTCGGCCAAATAGAAGCGGCTGAAATCCTCGCCGACCATCACCGCCGGCGGATTGGTCACGCGCGGGGCGCCGAAGTGCGCGGTCAGAATTTCCTGTGCTTGCTGCGAGAATTTGGCAGTGTTGAAGACCGACGGCGTCGATTGTTCTTCGCGCACGTGGACGATTGGCATGCGATCTTCCGGGACGCCGGCGGCGATGGCCTCGCCTCGGGCGATCCGGGCGATCCCGTCCAGCAGGGCCTTGCGCACTTCGGGTTTGTAGTTGCGGACCGTCAGCTGAAGCTTCGCCTCTTCCGAGATGATGTTGTGCTTGGTCCCGCCATGGAAGCTGCCGACGGTCACGACCGCCGGATCGCGCGGGTCGTTCTCACGGCTGATCAAGGTCTGGATCGTGGTGACGATGCGCGATGCGAGCACGATCGGGTCTTTCGCGGTCGCCGGAAGCGCGCCATGGCCGCCGACGCCGCGCACGGTAATGTCGACGCTGTCGACATTGGCGAAGGAATAGCCCGGCGTGATCCCGACGATTCCCGCCGGAAGCACTGCCGCATCGTGGAAACCGAGGACGTAGGCCGGCTTGGCAAAGCGCGTGAACAGGCCGTCGTCGAGCATCGCCCTGGCGCCCTGGCTGGTCTCCTCGCCGGGCTGCAGAACCATCATCAAGGTGCCGGACCACTGGTGCTTCATCGCCGACATCCGGCGCGCTGTCCCGAGCCAGGCTGAGACGTGCGTGTCGTGGCCGCACGCATGCATCACGCCCGTTTCCACGCCCTCGGCGGTTGTCGTCCGGACCTTGGAGGCGAACGGCAGGCCCGTCTCTTCGGTCACCGGCAGCGCGTCCATGTCCGCCCGGACCATCAGCACCGGGCCGGGCCCGTTCTTCATCATCGCGACCACGCCGGTCTTGCCGACCTTCTCGGTGACCTTGAAGCCGAGCTTGCGCATCTCTGCGGCCAGCTTCGCCGGAGTGCGCACCTCCTGCATCGACAGCTCCGGGTTGGCGTGGAGGTCGCGATAGAGCTCCATCAGCTTCGGCATGTCGGCGCGCACGGCTTCGCTCAGCGTGGCGGCATTGGCGGCGGTCGGTATCGTCATGGCTGCAATCGCGATCCCGAAGACAAGTTTCATCAACGCACTCCCGGCGACGAAGGGACAAGCTCCATCACGTCCATCTGAGATTCGAAATGCGGGCGGGGCATGATCAGCCGCCAGCGGTCAGGGCCGATGCGCTCGACGAAACCCGCGACGTCGCGCTCGGTGTCGAGGCCGTATTGCATCGCCCGCGTCTCGTCGCCCAGCACCAATGTGCCGAGGAACACCTGGCGGAGCGGGTCGCCCGGGAAGATCGATCCGACCTGCCTCTGGGACCCGTTCAGCTTGGCGAAGGCCTGGAGCACGCCTTCCTGGTGGATGCGGCAATTGAAGAAGGGATAGGAGACGTAATTCAACAAGCCGGCATTCTTCGCGCCGACCTTGATGACCCGGCAACGATAGTCGCCGTTCCGGATCGGTCCGCCGCCCAGCGCCACGTCCGGATCGAGCAGAACGCCTTCGCGGGCGATGTCCGCCGAATGCCCGCCCGCCCGTGCCGACCGCAAGGCGTCGACGAAGGCCGTGCGCCACTCGCGCAGGCGTTCACGGTCGGATGCCGTCGCGACCGCACGCCAGTTGCCTGCGGGCTGGGCGATGACCCCGGGCGTCTGCTGGAACTCGGCGCAGCCGGTGAGGGTCAGAAGCGCCGTTGCGAAGAGGGCGAGCCGCATTCGGGGGAGCCTAAGCGGCTGTCCAGCCGCCGTCCATGCTCAGGTTCGCTCCCGTGATCGACTTGGCTTCGTCCCGGCACAGGAACAGTGCCAGAGCCGCCACCTCCTCGGGAGTCACGAAGCGCTTGGTCGGTTGGGCCGCCAGCAGCACGTCGTTCATCACCTGCTCGCGGGTCAGGCCGCGCGCTTTCATCGTGTCCGGGATCTGGTTCTCGACCAAGGTCGTCCAGACATAGCCCGGGGAGATGCAGTTGACGGTGACTCCGTCCTTCGCCGCCTCCAGCGCGACAGTCTTGGTGAAGCCGGCGACGCCATGCTTGGCGGCGACATAGGCCGACTTGTTGGGTGAGGCGACGAGGCTGTGGGCGGACGCCGTGTTGACGATGCGTCCCCACTGTTTCTGCTTCATCGAGCCGATGGTCAGGCGCGTTGTGTGGAAGACCGCCGACAGGTTGACGGCCATGATCGCGTTCCACTTGTCCACCGGAAAGCTCTCGACCGGCGAGACGTGCTGGATTCCGGCATTGTTGACGAGGATGTCGGGCGCTCCAAGCTCGTCCGTGCAGCGGCGGATCATCGCCTCGATCTGCGTCGGGTCCGACAAGTCGGCGCCGTCGTGGGGCGAGCTGAGCTCGCTCTTCAGCTTCTCGATTTCAGCGGGATCGCCGAAACCGTTGAGCATCACCGTTGCGCCCCCGGCCGCGAGTGCGCGGGCGATGGCCAGCCCGATTCCCGAGGTTGAACCGGTGACGAGCGCGACTTTGCCTTCGAGAATCATGGCGTCTCCTTTGCGAGCGCTAGTCGCCATCTCGTTCCGGATTTGCAACTAGGCGAGGGCCTCGCGCATTACGACGTCACTGCAGGGAGACGTGCATGGTTCGGCTGGGCGGCGAAGACCCAAGTTCCAATTTCGAGGACCGTACGGGTCAAGGCGGGGGCTTCGGCTTCGGCGGCGGGGGTGGAAGCAACCTGCTCGGCTGCCTGCTGCCGATGGTGATGAGCCGCTTCGGAATCGTCGGAGTGCTCATCCTGCTCGTCGGCTATTGCGCACTGACCAGTCTCGGTGGCGGCGGAGGGATCCTTCCGACCGGACCGACGACCAGCGCCCCGAGCGGCGAATCCAGGCTCGATCCGAACATGCGCGACTTCCTCACGCGGGGCCTAGGCTCGACCGAGGAGACCTGGACCGAGATCTTCGCCAAGAGCGGCGCTCGCTACGTTCCGGCGCGAATGGTCGCCTATACGGGCGGCACGCAAACGGCCTGCGGAATGGGCCAGGCCGCGATGGGCCCGTTCTACTGCCCGAACGACAATACGATCTACATCGACCCGGTCTTCTTCAACGAGCTGTCCCGCCGCTTCCAGGCGCCGGGCGACTTCGCGGCGCTTTACGTCGTCGCGCACGAGGTCGGGCACCACGTCCAGAACCTGGAAGGTACGCTCGACCGCGCGCAGCAGGCGCAACAGAGCGTCGGCCGGACCGAGGGCAACCAGATCCAGGTCGGGGTTGAGCTCCAGGCCGACTGCTATGCCGGCGTGTGGGCCGCGAACGCCCGCGACGCGCAGGGCAACATCCTCGAGCCGGGCGATGTCGAGGAGGGCATGCGCGCGGCCGAAGCGATCGGCGACGACATGCTGCAGAAGCAGTCGCAGGGCGTCGTCGTTCCGGAGAGCTTCACGCACGGCTCGTCCGCGCAACGCATGCAGGCACTCCAGACGGGGCTGCGCACGGGCGACCCGGCGCAGTGCAAGTTCAACCGCTAGAGCCGGACCAGCATCTTTCCGACGTTTCCGCCGCTGAACAGGCCGAGGAAGGCGTCGGGCATCTTCTCCAGCCCGTCGACGACCGTTTCCTGTGACTTGAGCTGGCCGCTCGCCATCAGCTTCCCCATCTCGGCGTAGAATTCGCCCATCCGCGACTGGAAGTCGAAGACGATGAATCCCTGCATGCGGATGCGCATGGCGATCACCCGCATGATGAAGCGGAAGCTCGCCGGCTCGGCCTTGTTGTAGCCCTCGATCATACCGCAGATGGCGAAGCGGGCGCGCATCCTGGCTAGCGCGAAGGCGGCGTCGAGATGATCGCCGCCGACATTGTCGAAATAGACGTCGATCCCCTCCGGCGCGGCTGCCGCCAGCCCCTTGAGGACCGGCTGCGCCTTGTAGTCGACCACATGGTCGGCGCCGAGCGAGCGGACGAACTCGCATTTGTCGGCCCCGCCGGCCGAGCCGATGACGGTCATGCCCTTGGCCTTGGCGATCTGGACGACGGCCGAGCCGACCGCGCCCGCCGCGGCCGAGACGAACACGACGTCTCCCTCCTTGGCGGAAGCGACGTCGAGAAGCCCGAAATAGGCCGTAGCTCCAGTCACCCCGAGATTGCCGAGGAATGCCTGCGGCTCGGCTCCGAGGTCGGGAAGCTTGTTGATCGTTCGGGCGTCGAGCACGGCCTCGTCGCGCCAGCCGCCCATGTGGAGGACGCGGTCGCCCGGCGAGAATCCCTCGGCCTTGGATTCGACGACCTCGCCGACCGCTCCGCCTTCCATCGGCTGGTCGATCTGGAACGGCGGGACGTAGCTCTTCACATCGTTCATCCGGCCGCGCATGTAGGGGTCGACCGACAGCCACTGGTTGCGGATGCGCACCATGCCGTCGCCGAGCGGGGGCAGCTCGATCTCCTTGAGCGCGAAATTCTCTTCGGTGGGAAGTCCTTGCGGACGGCTCATCAAATGCCATGCGCGCGCCATCATCATTCTCCCGCTCGAGGTGCAGCGCGCATAAGGCCGGGCGCCGACACAGGAAAGGCCCGACCGTCACCGGGACGGCCGGGCCACTCCATGCCCCCGGAGGGTGGTTGGTTTAGCGGTACGTGCCCGAGAAGCTGCGGTCGAGCATGTGCGGCCCGGCGCTGCCCTGGTCCTCGCGCTCGAACAACGCGCGCTCGCGGTCCTCGTCCCGCCAGCGCTCGCGCGCCTTTTCGGAACTGCATTCGAGGATGATCCGGTCGCCCTCGACGCGATCGAGGTCGGAGCAGCTCAGCGAATGATGCACTCCGCCCGATTGCGGGTCGCTGCGGGTTAGGATGATGCGGTCGCCGGCGACGCGGTCGACGGTGCCGACATGTTTGTCGTCGCTTCCGACCACTTCCATATGCTCGCGGATGTCGCGCAGCATCTCGCGCTTCGACATGCGCCGTTCGCGCCAGCTGCCAAAATCACTCTCGAATTGCGACGCACGCTCGCGACGATATTCGTCATAGTCGCGGTCGAGGTCTTCCGCCTGGCGACGCCGCATATCTTCATAATGGCGATCGTCGTTCGAACGGAGTCTTGAGCCGGCAAGGCTCGTCCGGCGATAGGGGTCGCGCGCCCATTGGGAATCGTGGCGTTCCACATCCCAGTTGCCCGCCCGGCCATAATCGCCGGCCATCGGGCGATAACCGCGATCGCGGTCGTCATCGCGGCCGTAGTCGCCCATCTGCCGGCGCGGTTCGCCGAAGCGGGAGCGTTCACCGCGATCGTCCCAGTCGGAATCGCGCTCAGGCCGTCCACGGTCCTCGTCGTCGAACCAGGAGCGGACTTCGTCGCCCATGCGCTCCAAGAAGCCGCGGTTCTCTCGACCTCTAAAGTCACGGTCGCGGTCGTCGCCGCGGTCCCACCCGCGCGGGCCTCGTTCGGAGAAATCCGGCCGGTCGTCGCGCCAGCCTCGTTCGCGGTCGTAACGGTCGTATGCCATGCGTGCCTCCAGCTGAAATGCGCCGGCGGGAATGCCGGCCTGTCCTCGCGTGGAAGAACGAATATGCGGCTTGCGGCGTTCCGGTTTCGGACCCGTCACGAGACGAGGCGAAATTGCCGTAAGACGGGTCATTGCATGGGGGGAGAGGCGTCGCTATGTGGGCCGCCTGCCGAGGCGCGGGGCTGTAGCTCAGATGGGAGAGCGCTGCAATCGCACTGCAGAGGTCAGGGGTTCGATTCCCCTCAGCTCCACCAGCCCAAGGCACCGAAATTACGAC
>DASUVP010000055.1:0-3615 GCA_036378895.1 Sphingomicrobium sp. | reverse complement strand
GACTTATATGGGTTTCGACAGAGGGCGTAAGGGGGACCGCGGTGGTCGCGGCCGAGACAAGCGCGACGATTTCTTCGGTGGTGAAAGCAGCAGCTACGGCGATCGCGGCGGTTTTGGTGACCGCGGCGGCTTCGGCGGCGGCGGTGGCGGCGGCGGCGGATACCGCGGCGGCGGCGATCGCTTCGGCGGCGGTGGTGGCGGCTACGGCGGCGGAGGCGGCGATCGCTTCGGCGGTGGTGGCGGTGGCTTCCGCGGCGGCGGCGGCGGTGGTGGCGGCTTTCGTGGCGGCGGCGGTGGCGGTGGCGGAATGCCGCCGCAGGTCGTCGGCGAAGGCAAGGGCGTCGTCAAATTCTTCAACCCGCAGAAGGGCTTCGGCTTTATCGTCCGCGACGATGGCGGTGAGGATGTGTTCGTTCACATCTCGGCTGTCGAGCAGGCCGGCCTGACCGACCTCGCTGACGGCCAGCCGCTGGAGTTCACCCTCGTGGACCGCGGCGGACGGATTTCGGCAACGAACCTTCGAATCGAGGGCGAGCCGATGGCAGTCGAACGCGCCGAGCGCGCGCCCGAGCGAAAGCTGACGGGCGAGAAGGCGACCGGCGTCGTCAAGTTCTTCAACTCGATGAAGGGCTTCGGCTTCATCCAGCGCGACGACGGACAGCCCGACGCATTCGTGCACATCTCGGCTGTCGAGCGTGCGGGAATGCCGACTCTGAACGAAGGCGATCGACTCGAGTTCGAGATCGAGGTGGACCGTCGCGGCAAATATGCCGCGGTGAACCTGTCGCCAGTCAGCGAGTAAATTCCCTCTCAGGGGGCAGAGGAGCCGGCGGGACTTTGGTCTCGCCGGCTTTTTTCATGTGGCCATGCCGAGCAAGGTTTCCAGGCGGTCGGCCTCGGCCGCCGGCTTGTCGGTCCGGATTCGGCTGATCCGCGGGAATCGCATCGCGAGGCCCGACTTGTGCCGCGTGCTCCGGTGGATCGAATCGAACGCGACTTCGAGCACAAGGCTCTTCTCGACCTCGCGCACCGGGCCGAATCGCTGGACGGTGTGATTGCGCACCCAGCGGTCGATCCAGCGCAGCTCCTCGTCCGTGAAGCCGAAATAGGCCTTGCCCACGGGGAGAAGCTCGCCGGCTTCGTTCCAGCAGCCGAAGGTATAGTCGCTGTAATAGCTCGACCGTTTTCCCGACCCGCGCTGGGCGTACATCAGCACGCAGTCGGCGGTCAGCGGATCGCGCTTCCACTTGTACCAGAGACCGGTCCGGCGACCCGCGACATAGGGACTGTCGCGCCGCTTCAGCATCATGCCCTCGATTGCTGCATCGCGGGCGCCGGCGCGAATCTCCTCAAGCTCCTCGAATGTCCGGGCTTCGATCAATTGCGATAGGTCGAAGCGTTCAGGCTCGAGACGAGGAACGAACGCCTCGAGCCTTGCCCGTCGGTCGGTCCAGCCGAGCTCGCGCAGGTCTTCTCCGCCGTCGAACAATATGTCGTAGAGCCGGACGAAGGCGGGATAGGTCCCGAGCATCTTCTGACTGACGTTCTTGCGGCCGAGCCTCTGCTGGAGCGCATTGAAGCTCGCCGCGGCACCGCCATGGAGGTCGGCGACCCCCTGGTCCGAACCGCGTACCAGCAGCTCGCCGTCGAGAACCCCGCTGCTCGTGAAGGATTCGGCGATTTCGGGGAAGCTTCCGCTGATGTCGTCGCCGGTACGGCTGTAGATCCGGGTCTGGCCGGCGATATGCACGAGCTGCACGCGAATGCCGTCCCACTTCCACTCGGCCGCATAGTCGTCCAGCGAGACCCGTGTCTCTTCGAGCGGATGGGCGAGCATGAACGGACGGAACACCGGAACGTCGCGCGCGGTCGGCTGCGGGCCGCGCCCCTCCGCCCAGTCGAACAGCTCGAGGTAGGGCGGCGCAAGCCCATGCCACACCTCTTCAACCCCCTCGACGTCGATGCTGAACGCGTCCGCGAGCGCCTGCTTGGCGAGCCGCGCGGAAATCCCGACCCGCAGCGCCCCCATCGCCAGCTTTAACAGCGCGTAACGGCCGGATGCGTCGAGATGGTCGAGCAGTTCGGCGAGGACCTTCGGCGCATCCATCTTGCTCGCCGTGCGGAGCCGCTCGACCGCCTGCGAGATGCTGACGGTCGCATCGTCGATCTCCGGCTCGCCGTCGGCCGCAGTGTCCCACAGCAGCGAGATGGTCTCCGCCGAATCGCCGACATAGTCGCGGCTCATCCGGAACAGCACCGGGTCGATGCGTTCCTCGACCAGGCCGCGAACGACGGCGGGCTTCACATGCGGGATGTCGAGTGTGCCGGTCAGTGCCGCGAGCGCGACTCCGCGGTCCGGGTCAGGCGTGGCCTTGAGATAGTCGCCGATCAGCTTGAGCTTGGTGTTGCGCGAGCGCGTGTAGACGAGGTCATCGAGCAGCTGGGAAAAGGCGCGCATCGGGCATCACAATGCCCCAGCGGCGTTGCGGTGCCGAGACCTAGTGGAGGCGCAGCGCGAGCGCGGCGAGGATCGCGTTGGTGTCGGTGCTGCGATTGCTGGTCAGCGCCTCGTCCATATGTTCCAGGCAGCACTGCACCGAAACGCGGTGGCCGGGCAGCAGTGCGAGCTGCGCCGAGCGATGCGCGAGGCATTCGAGAGCAGCGAGCCCGTTGATCGCCGCAACCTCGCGGATGGCGTCCATCTGGGCGTGAATGTCGAGCGGCGAGAGGCGGGGTGCACGGGCGCTGAGGTCGGCAATGCGCTCGCCGAGCTGCGCCCGGACATCGCTGAGTGACCCTGAACTGCGCGACCTTGCCATAAGCGCAGTTTCAACGACGATGGTTAAGAGCCGGTTACGCGCCTGCGTCACCTTGACAAATTGCGGCGTCCCGGCCATTTGCGCCGGCGATCGAGCGGCCGCCTCGCGTGCCGCTCTCTTCGTTTTCAGCATTTGGGATAGGCGCGATGGCCAAGCCGACAACCGTCAAGATCAAGCTCGTCAGCACGGCCGACACGGGCTTCTTCTACGTGACCAAGAAGAATCCTCGGAACCAGACCGAGAAGATGAGCTTCCGCAAGTACGACCCGGTCGCGCGCAAGCACGTCGAGTTCAAGGAAGCGAAGATCAAGTAAGCCGCAGGCGGCGCGCCTACGCGTCCGCCCCCACCGGCTGCTTCCGCGCGAGCAGGGAATCCACTTCCTGCACGAAACGCGCCACCGAAATCGGCTTCGTCACATAGGATTCGGCCCCCGCGCCGCGAATCCTTTCCTCATCCCCGGCCGTCGCGTAGGCGGTCACCGCCATGATCGGGACGTCCTTCAGCTTGCCGTCGGCGCGGATCAGCTGGATGAGTTCCAGCCCGCTGACGTGCGGGAGCTGGATGTCGGTGATCACCAAATCGGGTGCGAACTCGCGGGCGGAATCGAGCGCGAGCCGGCTGTCGGTGACTGCCTGCGGTTCATGGCCATGCGCTGCGAGCAGGTCGCAGAACAGCTTGATGTTGAGGGCGTTGTC
The DNA here is from genome assembly GCA_036378895.1 of Sphingomicrobium sp. Classification (GTDB taxonomy): domain Bacteria; phylum Pseudomonadota; class Alphaproteobacteria; order Sphingomonadales; family Sphingomonadaceae; genus Sphingomicrobium. Next base: position 100 of record DASUVP010000055.1, on the reverse strand, counting down.
CTCGACAATCAGGATCTTGGCCAACCGAAACGTTCCCCCACTCTCTTCCGTCATGACTTAGGCCATGCGAGCGAACTCGACAAATGACGCGGAGACGCTC
>DASUVP010000054.1:0-15007 GCA_036378895.1 Sphingomicrobium sp. | reverse complement strand
CACGGGCTGGATCAGTGGCTCGAAGAGCTGAAGCTCTTCACCGAATGGTATTGTCCGGCCGTCGGCCTTTCGGTCGATGCGGAGGGCTACCGCACCGCTTGGGCCCAAGTTCTTGAGCCCGTCGCAAAGGATGGTCTCGGGCCGGTGACCGTCTTGCGTGATTATCATGCCGAGAATGTGATGCTGGTGAAGGGCCGGGAGGGCGTGGCGCAGTTCGGATTGCTCGACTTCCAGGACGCTTTGGCAGGCCATCCGGCCTACGATCTTGCGTCGGTGCTCGAAGATGCGCGGCGGGACGTGCCGCCCGACATCGAACGGGCGATGCTCGATCGTTACATCGCCGCGGTCGGAGGCGCGCGACACTTCGAACGATCGTACTGGGCGCTCGCGGCGCAGCGTAACACCCGAATTCTGGGGGTATTCACCCGTCTTTGGAAGCGGGACGGCAAGCCGCAGTACACCCAGTTCCAGCCGCGGATGTGGGGCCTGCTGGAGCGCGACCTTGCGCAGCCCGGGCTGGAGCCGGTGCGCAACTGGTTCGATGCCAATGTTGGCACGGAGCATCGCGTGGCCCCTTGGAAGCAAGCGGCGTGACGGCCGCTCGCCGCGCCCTGAGACTTCGTGCTGAAGTTTCGGCCGACGTGCCGAGCACGGCCATGGTCATGGCCGCCGGTCTGGGCAAGCGGATGCGGCCGTTGACGGCGACCCGTCCCAAGCCCCTGATCGACGTCGCGGGGCGGCCCTTGCTCGACCATGTCCTCGAGCGCTTGCGGGTTGCGGGCGTCGAGAATGTCGTCGTCAACGTCCACTACCTCCCTGCATCGATCGAAGCGCATCTCGCGGCGAAGTCGCACGGTCTCAACGTGACCATTTCCGATGAGAGCGACCAGCTCCTGGAGACGGGCGGGGGAATGGTGAAGGCGGCGCCGATGATCGACGCCGACCCGTTCCTCGTCGTCAACAGCGACAATCTGTGGGTCGACGGGCCCGCTGACACGCTGCGGCTGCTCTGCTCCCATTGGGACGATGCGAGGATGGATGCGCTCCTGCTCGTGGTTCCGCATGCGCGGGCGCAGAACCATCGGGGCATGGGCGATTTTCACATGGACCGTAGCGGACGGCTGCGCCGCAGGGAGCGGTCGCGGGTGGCGCCCTTCGTCTTCACCGGGATCCAGTTGGTCTCCAAGCGGCTGCTCGAAGGCGCGCCCGAGGGTCCGTTCTCGACTAACATTCTGTGGGACCGAGCGATCGAGGCCGGCCGCTGCTTCGGCGCTGTTCACCAGGGGCTGTGGTTCGACGTCGGGACGCCGAAGGCGATCGGCGAAACGGAAGCCTTCCTGCAGAATGTCTGACGGGCGCGCTGGAAGCCCGGCGGTCTATGCAATTCCGACACACCGCTCGTTCGCGGACTCGCTTGCTGCGGGCTTGATCGCGCGCTTCGGCTCCGACCCGCTGGGTCTCGCATCGGGCCGCATCCTTCTGCCCAACAACCGCGCTGTCCGCACCGTCACCGAGGCGTTCGTCCGGGCAAGCGGGAGCGGCCTTCTTCTGCCACGCCTAATCCCGATCGGCGATCCGGAGATGGACGAGCGCATCGGCGGCGCGCTCGATCCCGAGGACACGGATGAGCCCGTTCCGCCGGCCATCGAGCCACTAGAGCGCCTGACGGTGCTCGCTTCGTTGGTGCGCGGGCCCGATGAAAGCGCCGCCGAGGCGATGCGCCTGGCAGCGGAGCTTGCACGAACGATCGACGCATTGACTATCGAGGAGGTCGATCCCGCTGCTCTGGCTGACGCTGTCACGGATGCGCCAGACCTCGCGCGGCATTGGGAGAAGGCGCTGGAAAGGTTCAGGGCCGTCCTCGACCGGTGGCCGGATCTGCTGGCGAAGAGCGGTCGGATCGATCTCACCGACCGGCGCAACCGCCTGCTCCGGAGGACGGCCGAACGATGGGCAGAGAGCCCCCCTTCAGGGTTCACGGTCGCCGCGGGCATTACGACCGCTGCGCCGGCGATTGCGGTGCTTCTGTCGCGTATCGCCCGACTGCCCGAGGGAGTCGTCGTGCTCCCGGGGCTCAGCCTTGCAAACTCGATGCCCGACGAGGAATGGGATGCCCTTGGACCCGATGAGCGCGGGCGCGCGGAGGAGACGCACCCGCAGTTTCATCTGAAGCTTTTGCTTCAACGAATTGGCGTTGCGCGTGGAGAAGTGCGGCCATGGCCTTCGTCGGGCAGGGCCGCCGCGAGGGCCGTGCGCACGCGGGCAATCGCCCATGCGATGACCGCGGCGGACTTCAGCGACAAATGGAATTCACTGCCGCCTGCCGAGCGCAGGGTCACGGGGGTTCGGGCCGTTGAATTGCCCGATCCCGCAGCCGAGGCCCAGGCGGTCGCGCTTGCGATCCGCGAGGCGCTGGAGACGCCGGGACGCACCGCCGCATTGGTCACGCCCGACCGGATGCTAGCGCGGCGCGTCTCGGCTTTGCTCGCGCGCTGGGGGATCGAGGCCGATGACAGCGCGGGCAAGCCCCTGTCCGAGCTTGCGTCAGGCACTTTGCTCCTCGCCATTGCCTCGGCGGCGGCGGAGAATCTGGCGCCCGTGGCACTGCTGGCGCTGCTCAAGCACCCTCTCGCCGGAGGCGAGGGCGAGCAGCGCCGGATGTGGATGGACGACGTGCGCCTGCTCGACCGCGCGTTGAGGGGGCCACGGCCCGCCGGCGGACTGCAGGGGCTGGACGAGCATTTCGACGCACAGGAGAAGATTGTTCGAGGGTGCGTCAGAGCTTGGAAACGCATCCGTCCACGGCTTGAGCAACTAACCGCGTTGAACTCGGCTGCTTCGCTCCCGGGCCTGGGGGAGGGTATAGCAGCAGCGGCCGATCGGCTCGCGGGCGATCGCGCCTGGACCGGATCGGCGGGACGGGCCGCGGCCGACCTCATCTCGCATGTCCAGGGGCTCTCCGGCGCCGACCTGACGCTCGATCCGTCGGATTGCGTTCCAATCCTCCGCCAGCTGTTGAACGGCGTTCGAATCCGCCCGCCCTTCGGCGGCCATCCGCGCGTCTTCATCTGGGGACTATTGGAGGCCCGGCTTCAGCAGGCCGACCTGATGATTCTTGGTGGCCTCAACGAGGGCGTGTGGCCGGCGTCGCCCGCGCCCGATCCCTGGCTTGCCCCGAAGATTCGGGCGAACCTCGGTCTCCCCGGGCTCGAGTTCCGCGTCGGGCTTTCCGCGCACGACTTCGCCAGTGCTTTGGGCGCGCCGAACGTGCTCGTCACTCGGGCCCGTCGCGACAGCCGCTCACCGACCGTCGCTTCCCGGCTGTGGCTTCGGCTGCAGGCCCTGACCGGCGGCCTGGCGCGCGACACGCGGCTTGAGCGGCTCGCACTCGCCCTCGATTATCCGGGCCTTTCGAAACCAGCCGACCGGCCCGCGCCGAAGCCCGCCATCGCCCACCGGCCCAAGCTGATTTCCGTCACGGCCGTAGACCGGCTCAAGGCCGATCCATTCGCTTTTTACGCACAGCAGATCCTCAACCTCCGGCGGTTGGATCCGGTCGATGCTGAACATAGCGCCGCGTGGAAGGGCACTGCAGTCCACGAGGTGCTCGAAAACTGGCTCCTCGAAGACGACTGCGACCCCGGCAAGCTTGTCGCGCGTGCGCAGGCTTTGCTGACGAGTGCGACTATCCACCCGATGCTTCGCGCGCTTTGGCAGCCGCGGCTCATGGAAGCGATCCGCTGGATCGAAGAACGCGAGACGGAAAACCAGGCGGCTGGCCGCCGCCCGGTCGCGGCGGAGAAGAAGGGGCAGGCGCTGATCGATGGCGTGACACTGCGTGGCAAGGCCGACCGCATCGATCGCTTTCCCGACGGTGGTCTAGCCATCGTCGATTACAAGACGGGAAAGGCTCCGTCGCAGACGGCGGTCGACGAAGGATTCTCTCTTCAGCTGGGGCTTCTCGGCCTCATCGCAGAGGCGGGCGGGTTCGAAGACATCTCCGGCCGATCGAAGGCCCACGAATATTGGTCGCTAGCCAAGTATCGCGACCGGTTCGGCAGGTGCGTCCGCCCGGACAAGGCCAGCGGGCCAGACGCGTTCCTCGACCACGCCCGTAGCAATTTCCGCCGGGTGGCCAGCGATTACCTGCTCGGGGAGAAGGAGTTCGAGGCCAAGCTGCACCCCGCCTACGCGCCCTATGGCGATTACGACCAGCTCATGCGGCTGGAGGAATGGTACGGCCGCAGATGAACCGGTTAGCGGCGCGGCTTCTTCTTGACCTTCGAGGCGTAAAGGAGCGCGGCGACGATCGCCGCCGAGCCGATGCCGACCGCGACGCCCGCCTTGACGAGCTTCTGCCGCCGCTGCTCGCTGGCTTCGTCCTTCTCGCTCTCGTCGGCCATGTCGGGTCCCTCAACGCCTATGGTTCGCGCACATCTATGAGCGCTTCGCAGACAATGGAAGCGCTGCGCTGATGGGGCACAGGTTCAAGCCGCTCCCGGTACTGGAAGGCGCGCAGGCCGCGGCGGTTGATCCCAATGTGCACGCATCCGTGTCGGCGTCGGCTGGCTCCGGAAAGACCCAAGTGCTTACTGGGCGGGTTCTCAGCCTGCTGCTGAACGGCGCCGACCCGAGCACTATCCTTTGCGTCACCTTCACCAAGGCGGGTGCGGCCGAGATGGCGAACCGCATGGGCGCCCGGCTCGCATCCTGGGTTCGGATGAAGGACAATGAGCTTGGCGCCGACCTGGTGGCGCTCCGGGCCGATCCGGGCCCCGAGACGCGCGAGCGCGCCCGTCGCCTGTTCGCCAAGGTGCTCGAGGCGCCGGGTGGCCTGCGCATCCAGACCATCCACAGCTTCGCGCAGACCTTGCTGGCGGCATTCCCGGCCGAAGCGGGCATCACGCCGGGGTTTCAACCGATCGATGGCCGCGCCGAGCAGGAGCTGGCGCGGACGACACTCGCAAAACTGCTCGCGGATGCCGAGGCGCGGGGCGACCAGAGGCTGCTCGGCGACGTGCAATGCCTGAGCCTCCGCCTCGGCGAGGAGGGCGCTGTCCGCTACCTGATGCTCTGCGCCGCGCACCCCGACGCGATGGCCGCCCTCGGTCTCGGCGAGACGATCGAGCAGCGGCTTCGCGACGTCATGGGCCTGCCGGACGAGTCCGTGGCCGATTTCATTGCTCATCAATGCCACGACGACCGCTTCGACTGTGACCTCCTCGAAGCGATCGCAGATGCGAACCGGCGTTGGGGCGCACAGACGGGCTTGGGCCACGCCGAGGCCATCGCGAACTGGCTGGCGCTGACGCCGATCGAGCGGGCCACTGAGCTTCACTCGCTGCGCAAGATCGTCCTGACGGAAAAGGATACGCTGAAGGTTAGTGCGGGTCAGTCCAGGGCCGAGCCGCATTACGAGACTCATGCCTGGCGCCTTGCAAACCTGATCAGTGAGCTCCTGCGTATCCAGAACGGTGCCAAGCTTGCCGCCGACATGGCTGCGGGGTTGCGGGCGGGGCAGGCGTTCGCGGCGGCCTATGCCCGGGCGAAGCGGACCGCCGGGGTCGCCGACTTCAACGACTTGATCTCCTGGACCCGGCAACTGCTCGAAACCCCGGGAATGGGGGAGTGGGTCCGCTACAAGCTCGACCGGCGCACCGACCACATTCTCGTCGATGAGAGTCAGGACACCAACCGAGCGCAATGGGAGATCGTCCAGGCGCTGGCCGCCGAATTTTTCGCTGGCGAGGGCGCGCGCGAGGGGCGGGGCCGGACGCTCTTCATGGTTGGAGATTTCAAGCAGGCGATCTTCGGCTTCCAAGGGACCGACCCGCACGAATTCAAACGGGCGCGGGACTGGGTTCGTCAGCAGTCCGTCGCGCTCCTCGAAGCGAGTGACGATGCGCGGTCGGGCGCCGCGCTCGAGTTCCGCGATCTGTCGATCGAGGCGAGCTTCCGATCGGCGCCTGCGGTGCTCGATGTCGTGGACGCAGTGATCGCCGACGTCGGCTACGCGAACATGGGCCTTCCCGAGCCGCCCAATCCGCATCGCGCGCACTTCTATCGCCGGCCCGGGACCGTCGAGCTCTGGAAACCATTCGCGGGCCAGGAAGAAGTGGACGGCGAGGAAGGTGAGGAGGGTTGGCTCGGCGAGGATGCGAGGCGCTACGCGGACTCTCTGGCAAAGCAGGTGCGGCAATGGATCGACGAGGCGCCCATCCTCGCATCGACCAAGCGGCCACTCAGCGCCGGCGACGTCCTGATCCTCGTCCGGAGCCGTGGCGAACTCGCGTCGCTCATCGTCGCGCGGCTGTTCGAAGAGGGAGTTCCCGTGGCCGGGATCGACCGGCTGCACCTCCAAGAGCCGCTTGCAGTCAAGGATCTCTTGGCGGCCGTCGCCTTTGCGTCCCAGCCGCTCGACGATCTCAACCTCGCAAACCTTCTGGTCTCGCCTTTGCTGGGCTGGAGCCAGGAGCTGTTGTTCGAACTGGCGTACGATAGAAAACTGTCGCTGTGGCAGACTCTGCGGGACGGCGCGGATGAGCGCTCTGAGTTCGCCGAGGCTCGAGAGCAATTGACCGGCCTACTCAACATGGCCGACTACACGACTCCTCACCGTTTCCTCGAGACGATCCTGTCGGGGCCGATGGACGGCCGCCGCAAGCTCTACGGCCGTCTCGGCATTGCCGCCCGCGATCCGATCGACGAGCTGCTTTCGAGTGCGCTCGAGTTCGAGAGCCAGGAGATCGCCTCGCTCGATCGATTCCTCGCCTGGTTCGCCCGCGGAGAGGTGGAGATCAAGCGCGATCCGTCCGCACCGATGAATGCGGTTCGGGTCATGACCGTGCATGGGGCGAAGGGACTGGAGGCGCCGATCGTCGTCCTTGCCGACGCGACGGCCGATCCGGCGAAGCTCGGCGGGGTGTCGCGGACGCTGGATTTCCCTATCACAGGGGTTGGCGAAGTTCCTCTCATCCGTCCGCGGAAGGCGGAGCGCGTGAGCCCCTTTGCAGAGCTGATTACTGCGCAGGAAGAGCTCGACCTGCAGGAGCATTGGCGGCTGCTGTATGTCGCTTTGACCCGCGCGGAAGAGCGGCTCGTCATTGCCGGCCTCGAGCCCAAGGCGAACGGCGGCGCCCGCCCCGAGAATAGCTGGCACCTCCGGGTTGAACGTGCGCTGGTTTCCTTGGGCGCACACCCTGAAGAGGATCCCATCTGGGATCAGGCCCTCCGATACCGCGGCACGGTTCCGGCGAGTCCGGTGAAGCCCAAACCGGCGCCGGTCGCTATCGCCGGGCCGCAGGTTCCGCAGTGGGCGAAGGAGACCGCCCCGCCGGAGGCCCGCCCGCCGCAACCGCTCGCGCCTTCGGCGATCGCCGAGGATCGAGAGGCCGCTCCGCCGCCGAGCGAAGCGCAACGAACAGCAGCCGAACGTGGCACGCTCATCCACCAGCTTCTGGAGCGGCTTGCGCCTGTGCCTTCCCGAGAACGGCATGCGACGGCGCTCCGCTGGCTCGAACGTTCGGCGGGCGTCGCGGATGGCGATGCGCGAAGGGAGATTGCCGACACCGTCTGCAACGTTCTCGCCGATCCGGATTTCTCGGACTTGCTCGCCGAGGGCTCTCTCGCCGAGGCACCTCTGGCGGCGACCCTCGTGGACGGGCGCGTGGTCGCGGGCACCGTCGACCGGATCCTCGTCGAGCCCACGCGCGTGTCCGTCATCGATTTCAAGACCGGGCGAGTGCCGGACTCAGTCAGCGCGATTCCGGCTTCTCACAAGGCGCAGATGAGCGCCTATAGCGAGGCGTTGCGAGTCATCTTTCCGGGGCGGGAGGTGCGTGCGGCCCTGCTGTACACAAGCGGGCCGCGGCTTTTCGAACTGTAGTGTTGAGACTGCCGCGGGCAGCCCCCATATGGTCGTTAACTTTTGTCGTGGAGATATTTGAAATGGCCACCAAGTCCGTCACCGACCAGAGCTTCCAGGACGACGTGCTGGGCGCTTCCGGTCCCGTCCTCGTCGATTTCTGGGCGGAATGGTGCGGTCCGTGCCGGATGATTGCCCCCGCGCTCGAGGAAATCTCGAACGACCTTGGTGACAAGGTGTCGGTTGTGAAGATCAACATCGACGAGAATCCCGAGACGCCGGGTCGCTATGGCGTCCGTGGAATTCCGACCATGCTGCTGTTCAAGGACGGCCAGCCGATCGCGCAGAAGGTCGGCGCGGCTCCGCGGAGCCAGATCCAGCAATGGCTTGAGGGCAACCTCTAGCCGACCCTCTCACTGGAGCCGCCGGCGAGGGACGACTCGTCGGGCGGCTCCGTTCCTTCCAGGCCGCGCGTGTCAGGGCGGAATTTTTTGTGCCGCGGAAGGTCGTCGCCCGGGTCGTACCAGGGAATTCTGCTCGCCCAGAATATGTGGAACTCCGGTGCGACCGCCCCAGGATCATCGAGGGTGGCGATGGGGAAATCGACCGTCTCAGGCTGGTGCGCGACCCTGACCTGAAGCGGCGACCCGCAGCGGCTGCAGAAGGCGCGCTTTCCAAAGCTGGATGAATCAATCCATCGAACCAGCTCCTCGCCCTTGAACCAGCTGAAATCGCCGGTCGGAACGGTCGCGATAGGCATGGCTGGGGCGCCGCCGTAAAGCTGGCAAGTTCGGCAGTGGCACCAGCCGCAATCGAACGGTTCACTGTCCAGCCGGTAGCGCACCCCGCCGCATAGACATCCTCCAGTGCTGGCCATGAGGCTTCCCCTTCATTGACTAGAGTTAGGGCGCTGCCTACATCGCCCGCCACAAATTGCCGGCTGTGTGGGGGCAGTCGTTCAGGCCTTTCTAAGCGCCCGGCACATAAAGGATTTCCATGATCGCCGCACTGGCCAAGAGCATCTTCGGATCGTCGAATGATCGCTATGTCCGAAGCCTTGGAAAATATGTCGACGCCGTAAACGCGTTCGAGCCGACCATTTCCGCCATGTCGGACGACGAGCTGCGTCAGCAGACCGAGATTTTCCGGCGCCGCCTGGACGAGGGCGCCAAGCTCGACGACCTGCTTCCGGAGGCCTTCGCGACCGTCCGCGAGGCCGCGGTCCGTACGCTTGGCCAGCGGCATTATGACGTTCAGCTGATCGGTGGCATCGCGCTTCATCGCGGCGAAATCGCGGAGATGAAGACCGGCGAAGGCAAGACCCTGGTCGCCACGTTGGCGGTCTATCTGAACGCGCTTCCCCGCAAGGGCGTCCACGTCGTGACCGTCAACGACTATCTCGCCCGCCGCGACGCCGAATGGATGGGCCAGATCTACCGCTTCCTCGGGCTGACTGTGGGCGTGATCGTTCCGAACCTGACCGATCAGCAGCGTCGCGAAGCGTACGAGTGCGACATCACCTACGCGACCAACAACGAGCTCGGCTTCGACTACCTCCGCGACAATATGAAATATTCGCGCGAGCAGATGGTCCAGCGGCCATTCAATTTCGCGATCGTCGACGAGGTGGACTCGATCTTGATCGATGAAGCCCGCACTCCGCTGATCATTTCCGGCCCCACCGACGACAAGTCGGAGCTCTACGTGCTGGTCGACCAGATCGTGAAGAGCTTCGGCGCCGAGGACTATGAGAAAGACGAGAAGCAGAAGAGCGTCGTCCTTACCGAGGACGGCACGGAAAAAGCCGAGCGGATGCTCGAGGAAGCGGGCCTGATCGAGGGCCGCAACCTCTACGACATCGCCAACACGCAGGTGGTCCACCACTTGAACCAGGCCCTCAAGGCCAACGTGATGTTCAAACGGGACATCGACTACATCGTCAAGGAAGGCAAAGTCGTCATCATCGACGAGTTCACCGGCCGAATGATGGACGGTCGGCGCTGGTCTGACGGTCTCCACCAGGCGGTGGAGGCGAAGGAAGGCGTGGAGATCGAGGCGGAGAACCAGACCCTCGCGTCGATCACCTTCCAGAATTACTTCCGAATGTATCCGAAGCTGTCGGGAATGACCGGCACGGCGATGACCGAGGCCCCGGAATTCTTCGATATTTACCGGATGAACGTCGTGTCGATCCCGACCAACGTGCCGGTCAAGCGCATCGATGAGGACGACGAGTTCTACAAGAACATCACCGACAAGTTCGCAGCCATCGCGAAGGAGATCAAGAACCGGCAGGACATGGGCCAGCCCGTCCTGGTCGGCACGGTCTCGATCGAAAAGTCGGAGATGCTCTCGGAATATCTGCAGCGCGAAGGCATCAAGCATTCGGTGCTGAATGCCCGCTTCCACGAGAGCGAGGCGCATATCGTGGCGCAGGCGGGACGGCTTGGCGCGGTGACCATCGCGACCAACATGGCCGGTCGCGGCACCGACATTCAGCTCGGCGGCAACCTCGAGTTCCGGATGCAGGACGAATTCCCCGAGCTCGTCCCGGAGACGCCCGAGTTTGAAGCACAGGCGGAGAAGGTCCGCGCCGAGATCGCCGAGGAGAAGCAGCGGGCGCTCGACGTCGGCGGCCTGTTCGTGCTCGGAACCGAGCGTCACGAGAGCCGCCGCATCGACAACCAGCTGCGTGGCCGTTCAGGCCGTCAGGGCGACCCCGGCCTGTCGCGCTTCTACCTCAGCCTCGATGACGATCTTCTGCGCATCTTCGGGCCGCAGACCATGTTCGCGCGCCTGATGAACAAGAATCTCGAGGACGGCGAGGCGATCGTCTCACCGTGGATCTCCAAGGCGATCGAGACGGCGCAGAAAAAGGTAGAGGCGCGCAACTACGACATCCGCAAGCAGGTCGTCGAATTCGACGACGTGATGAACGACCAGCGCAAGGTCATCTACGAGCAGCGCGCCGACATCATGGACGCCGAGACGGTGGGCGACGTGGTCGTTGACATGCGGGCGGAGACCGCGGTTTCGCTGGTCACAGCGCACTGCCCGCCCGGCACCTATCCGGAACAGTGGGACGTCGAGGGCCTGAAGGAAAGCATCGACGCGATCTTCGGCCTTCAGCCGCCGGTCGAAGCCTGGCTCGAGGAAGAAGCCGTCGAGCAGGAAACCATCATCGAGCGGGTGCAGAAGCTCGCCGACGAGGCGATGGAGGCCAAGCTCGCCGAGGTCGAGCCCGAGCGCTGGAATCAGGTTGAGAAGAACATCCTTCTCCAGACGCTCGACCATTTCTGGAAGGAGCATCTGGCGACGCTGGATGCGCTGCGCGCAGTCATTCACCTGCGCAGCTATGCCCAGAAGAAGCCGATCGACGAATATAAGCAGGAGGCATTCCTGCTGTTCGAGCGGCTGCTCATCTCCATCCGCGAGGAAGTCACGCGCGTACTGATGCGCGCGCAGGTCCAGTTCGAGGCGCCTCCGCCGCTCGAACTGCCCGACTTCATCACCCAGCACATCGACCCTCTCTCGGGCGAGGACGACACGGCCGACGTGGACAGGGGCGCTGGCGCGTTCCTCGGAAGCCTCGGCATTTCATCGCTGAACATCCCGACCCCGGCTCTTCCGGCTGACGAGAATGGCGAGGTGCTAAGCCCGCCGGTCAGCCGCAACTCGCCGTGCCCCTGCGGTTCGGGGAAGAAGTACAAGCATTGTCACGGTCAGCTGGCCTGACCGAGGAGCGCAGCGTGCGCAAAGCGCCAGCGGCCGTGACCGAGATCGACCGCACTCAGGTCAGGACGGCGTATCGCGCGGACGAGGAGCAAGTCGCGCGAGAGCGCATCGCTCAGGCTAGGGTAGAGTCGACAGTTCTTGCGGAATCGACTGCCACTGCTCGCGCTCTCGTGAAGGGTGTTCGGGCGCAAAAGCCATCCGGCCTCGACGCCTTCCTCCACGCCTACGACCTCGGTAGCGACGAAGGCATTGCGATGATGTGCCTCGCGGAGGCGCTTCTTCGCATTCCGGACGCCCACACCGCCGACGAACTGATCGCCGACAAATTGTCCGGCCCGGACTGGGCCGAAAAGCTCGGTCGATCCGACTCCTCCTTCGTAAACGCCGCGACCTTCTCGCTCCTCCTCACCGGCAAGGTCCTGGAAGGCGCGCAGGATCGCTCCGACAATTGGAAGGCCGCGCTCGGCCGGGCGGTGGGCCGCCTGGGCGAGCCGGTTGTCCGGACCGCCGTTCGCGAGGCGATGAAGATCCTCGGCCGCAACTTCGTGTTTGGCCGAACGATCGACGAAGCGCTGCGCCGGGCCGCGCCGGAACGCGCGCAGGGGCTGACCCATAGCTTCGACATGCTCGGTGAGGCGGCGCGCACCATTCGCGATGCGGATAGCTACGCGGAAGCCTATCGTAATGCGCTCGACCGCATCGCCGTAGAGGCGAAGGGCGGCTTCAAGCAGTCGCCGGGCATTTCCGTGAAGCTGTCTGCGCTTCATCCGCGCTACGAATGGAGCCATGCGGACGAGGCGAAGGCCTACATCCTGCCGATCCTCACCGAGCTTGCAGCCAAGGCTAGTGCGGCCGACGTCCATCTGACCATCGATGCCGAAGAGGCGGACCGGCTCGAGCTGCAAATGGATTTGCTCGAAGCACTGCTGCTGGACGACAGCCTGTTCGCCAATGGCTGGGGCGGGTTGGGGATCGCCATCCAGGCCTATCAGAAGCGCGCGCTCCCGCTCTGCGAATGGGTGGTCGACGCCGCCCGGTCCCATCGCCGCAAGCTGATGGTTCGCCTGGTCAAGGGCGCCTATTGGGACACGGAAATCAAGGCGGCGCAGGTCGCGGGACTTCCCGACTATCCGGTCTTCACACGCAAGGTGGCGACGGACGTGTCCTACCTCGCCTGCGCCAAGGTCCTGCTGGCGGCGAAGGATGCGATCTATCCGGCTTTCGCTACGCACAACGCCAATACGATCGCGGCCGTGAAGGCTCTCGCGGGCAAGGCCCCGCTCGAATTCCAGCGCCTGCACGGCATGGGCGAGGCGCTCTACGAAGAGGTCGCGAAGCTCGAGAAAGCGATCGGCGACCCGCAAACGCCGGTTCGGATCTATGCGCCGGTAGGAAGCCACAAGGAGCTGCTCGCCTATCTCGTGCGCCGCCTTCTCGAAAATGGCGCCAATTCCTCCTTCGTGAACCGCATTGCCGACGAGGATGTCGGTCTCGATGATCTGGTCCGCGATCCGGTCGCGGATCTCGAGGCGCTGGAGCCGAAGCGCAATCCTAAGATCGTCCTGCCTAAGGACCTGTTCGGCGCCGCGCGCCGCAACAGTGCCGGTGTCGACCTCAGCGACCCATTGGTGCGTGAACCGCTGATGCAGCGGCTGAAGGCGCTCGAAGCCCGCAGCTGGACCGCGAAGCCTAGCATCGGAAAGGGCGAGGGCAGGGCTATCGTTTCGCCTCATGATCACAGGATCACGGTCGGAACGACGTTCGAGGCGTCAGCAGCCGAGGTCGACCGGATGGTCCGCGCAGGCCATGCCGCGCAGGTCGATTGGGATGCGCTGGGGGGCGAGGCTCGGGCGAAGCTGCTTGAACGCGCGGCCGACCTTTACGAAGCGCATGCGGAGGAATTCTTCTCACTCTGTATTCGCGAAGCTGGAAAGACGCTGGTCGATGCGGTCCTCGAAGTGCGCGAGGCGGTCGACTTCCTGCGTTTCTACGCGTCGGAAGCCCGCCGTCAGTTCACCCGGCCGCTTCCACTTCCCGGCCCGACGGGGGAGCAGAACGAGCTGCGCCTGCACGGCCGTGGGGTGATCGCGGCCATCTCGCCGTGGAATTTCCCGCTCGCCATCTTCACCGGCCTGGTCTCAGCGCCGCTGGCTGCGGGGAATGCAGTGATCGCAAAGCCCGCCGGGCAAACGCCGCTCATCGGCGCCTTGGCGATCGACCTGGTGCATCAGGCGGGCATTCCAAAGGACATCGTCCAGCTCGCACCGGGCTCGGGAAGGGTTGTCGGGGGAACGCTGACCGCTCATCCGTTGCTTTCGGGCGTCGTCTTCACGGGCTCGACCGAAACCGCGCGCATGATCAACCGCACTTTGGCCGAGCGCGACGGACCGATCATCCCGTTCGTCGCCGAAACCGGCGGACAGAACGCAATGATCGTAGACAGCTCGGCCTTGCCAGAGCAGGTCACTCGCGACGTCATCTCCTCAGCGTTCCAGAGCGCCGGTCAGCGCTGCTCGGCCCTGCGAGTCCTGTTCGTCCAGGAAGACGTCGCCGACGGGATGATCGAAATGATTGCCGGCGCTATGCAGGCCCTAAAGGTCGGCGACCCGAGCGACCTGGCGACCGACGTCGGCCCGGTGATCGACGAGCCGGCAAAGAAGGTGCTCGATGACCACCTCAAGTGGCTCGACAAGAATGCGAGGAAGATCTGCCGGTTGGAGGCGCCGAAGGAGGCCGCGAACGGCTATTTCGTTCCTCCCGCCTTTTATGAAATACAATCGCTAAACCAATTGAATCGCGAGAATTTCGGCGCGATCCTGCACGTCGTTCGATTTGCGGGCGACAAGCTTCCCGAAGTTGTCGAGGCCATCAACTCGACGGGCTATGGCCTGACCCTTGGCCTTCAGAGCCGCATCGATACGGTCCGCGACTATGTCGAGGAACATGCCCGGGTCGGTAATTTCTATGTCAACCGCAACCAGATTGGTGCGGTGGTCGAAAGCCAGCCGTTCGGCGGCGAAGGTCTTTCCGGCACGGGCCCCAAGGCGGGCGGCCCCCACTATGTCGCGCGCTTTGCAACCGAGCGCGTGACCTGCATCGACACGACCGCCGCGGGTGGCAATGCGACGCTGATGGCGGCGATCGAAGGCTAAGCGGATGCCTTGTCCCTTCGCGGGACGTCGTGGAGCAAGCGGGAACAGCAGTACGTTCCAATGTCGCGGGGTGGTCTTCCCAGACACGAACGCGCTCCGCCGGAGCGGTCGGGCGTCAGCCCGGCCGCTTCGTACGTTTGGAGCACCGATTCAGCCTTCTTCGATCAAGGCTGTTCCGTCCGGATCCTTGAACCAGGCGTCCAGCCACACGGCACGAGACGAAGTGGCTCCCCGGGCCTGATTCGAACAGGCGACC
>DASUVP010000053.1:0-11390 GCA_036378895.1 Sphingomicrobium sp. | reverse complement strand
TCGCCGCCACCAACCGTCCCGAGGCGATCGACGAGGCGCTTCGGCGTCCGGGCCGGTTCGATCGCGAGATCGTCGTCGGAGTTCCCGACGAGAAGGGCAGGCGCGAGATCCTCGGCATCCACACGCGCGGAATGCCGCTCAGCCCTGCGGTCGACCTCGACGAGCTCGCCCGTCAGACCTACGGCTTCGTCGGTGCGGACATTGCGGCACTGACCCGCGAGGCGGCGCTCGAAGCCGTCCGTCGGATCATGCCGAAACTCGATCTCGACGAAGACACGATCCCTAACGAGATGCTCGACGATCTGTCGGTCGAGCCCAACGACTTCATCAATGCCCTGAAGCGCGTCCAGCCATCGGCCATGCGCGAGGTGATGGTCGAAACGCCGTCGGTGAATTGGGACGACGTCGGCGGCCTCGATGCGGCGCGCGACCGGCTGCGCGAGGGCATCGAGCTCCCCCTGAAGAGCCCGGAGGCATTCCGCCGGATCGGCATCCGCCCGGCCAAGGGCTTTCTGCTCTACGGCCCGCCCGGGACCGGCAAGACCCTGCTCGCGAAGGCGACGGCGCGCGAGAGCGAGGCGAACTTCATCGCGACCAAGTCATCCGACCTGTTGAGCAAATGGTACGGCGAGAGCGAGCAGCAGATCGCCCGCCTGTTCGCTCGTGCGCGCCAGGTCGCACCGACGATCATCTTCATCGACGAGCTCGACAGCCTCGTCCCGGCGCGCGGCGCGGGCCTCGGCGAGCCACAAGTCACCGAGCGCGTGGTCAACACCATCCTCGCCGAGATGGACGGGCTCGAGGAGCTCAACAATGTCGTCGTCATCGGCGCGACCAACCGGCCCAACCTGATCGATCCGGCGCTGCTTCGCCCGGGCCGGCTAGACGAGCTGATCTACGTCGGCACGCCTGACACGGCCGGTCGCCGGCGTATCCTCGCCATCCACACCGAAGACATGCCCCTGGCCCGCGATGTCGATCTCGAATCGCTCGCCCAGCGGACCGAGCGGTTTACGGGCGCGGACCTCGAAGACCTCGTCCGCCGCGCGGGGCTCACGGCGCTTCGCCGCGGGCTCGACGCGAAGGAAGTGACGATGGCCGACTTCGAGGCCGCGCTGACCGAGACCCGGGCATCGGTCACCCCGGAGATGCTCGAGGAATATGAGCGCATCCAGAAGACCCTGAAGAGCGAGGCGGCGCAGCCGACGGGCATCGGCTTCGTACTCCCGGGCACGCTCCGGTCGCGCGGCGGCGACGCCAAGGGGGCCGAGGACTAGAGCGGCGGGAGGCGTCGCCCGGCCCAGATTGCGAGCCCGACCAGCAAAGCCACCGAGATCGCGAACGGCAGGTTGGGGTTGACGAGGTAGAGCGCCATTCCGAGGGCCGGCGCCGCGACCCAGCTGATTCCATTTGCCGCGGTGATCACCCCGGCCACACCTCCCTGGTCAGCCAGCGGAACGGCTAGCGACGCCCCTCCGGTAAAGCCCGGCCTGGTGAAGCCGAAACCGAGCGACGCCAGAGCGAAGGAAAGAGTGATCCCGTAGAGGTCGCGCGCCACCATCGCGCCCGCGAGTCCCGCCGCGGCAACCAATGAGCCCCACACGATCAACGCCCGCGGCTTGAGCCCGAGGCGGGGGATCATCCCCCACTGCGCGGCGAGGGTTGCCGAGGCTCCGGCCATCATGACGATGGCGATCGACGCTTCCGACCCGTGCGGCTCCAGGCTCAGGCGGTCGATCACGAAGAAACCGATGCAGGTCAGCGTCGCGGCCTGCGCATGTCCTGCCGCGACGCCTGCGAAGATCCAGGAGCGGATGCGCGAATCCTTCCAGCTCAGCCGCTTCCGCCTGGGCGATGTCGCGGCGAGGATGCTTGCTCCGGTCGGCTGCGATGCTCCGGAAGGATAGCTCATCGCCGCGCCGCGCCCGATCCGCCGCCCATAACGGTCGTTCGGCAGCCACAGCAGGATGGCGATGAACACCAGGACGGCGATCAGCGAGAAAGCGAGCAGGGGGCCGGCGAGGCCAACGATCGGAAGAACGAACAGGGGCGCGATGGCCGGGCCGATGATCGTGCCCAGTCCGAACGAGGAGGACAAAGCGGAAAGCGCGGCGACCCGTCCGCCACGCCGCGTCTTGGCTGCGAGATAGGCCTGCGTCGCCGACGGCGTCGCGCTGCCCAATGCGCCGTAGATCGCGCGGAAGATTCCGAACAGGATGAAGGTCACACCGCCGCCGATCGCGGCCTCGAGGCCGAGATGCAGGACGATTCCGCACAGCAGGGTCGACACGATGAATCCGGCGAGGCCGAGGAGAGTCAGAGCCTTGCGCCCGTGGTGATCGCTTTTCTCCGCCCAGTATGGCGCGAGCGCGACCCACAGCACCGCCGACCAGGTGTAGGCGACCGCGACCCAGAAGTCCGAAATGCCGATCTCGCGACCGATCGCCGGCATGACCGACTGCAGCGCGGTATTGCCCGACGCCGCGACGAGCATGGCCGCATAGAGCAGCAGGAAATGGGTCCGGGTTAGCGCCGTCGTCCCGACCCGGGGCCTCGTTGACTGCGAAAGCACAAAGCTCCTTAGCGCCCTGACCTTCGCCAGGAAAACCGCCGAAAAGGATCAATCTTGAGAAACAACGGATGTGGGGATGTTGTCTTTCACAAACCCACTTGACGAGAAGGGCCGCCCGGATTCTAAGGCCCAGACCCGCGACGTCTTCGCCGACGGCGGACTCGCGGTCTCCCGGCCGGTCTGGGGCCGCTTCTCCGCCGGCATGGGCGTATGGGGCGGCTACCAGCCCGGGCTCTACCGGTTCGACGCCGGCTCGCGCCTGTCGATGCGGGTCAGGCCCAACGTCAGCCTGCACCTAGATTGGCGCCAGCGGCTCGCCGGCACGGCTGAGCCCGGCTCGGGACCTGCGCTGACGCTCGGCGCGAACTTCTAAAGCGCGGAATTCCGCGCTGCGGCTTGGCCTCGGGCAGGCTTTGCCGCTAGTCCGTTACGGCCGATGGACATCTACCTTCCCATCGCCGGACAGTCGGTCAACGCGCTGCTGATCATCGCGCTCGGCGGCCTTGTCGGAATCCTGTCCGGAATGTTCGGCGTCGGCGGCGGCTTCCTCACCACGCCATTGCTGATCTTCTACGGCATCCCGCCCACGGTCGCGGTCGCTTCGGCGACGACGCAGATCACCGGGGCGAGCGTCAGCGGGGCGATGGGCCATCTGCGCCGTGGCGGCGCCGACCTGCAGATGGCCGCCGTGATGATCGTCGGCGGCCTGATCGGCTCGCTCGTCGGGGCCGCCATCTTCCGTGCGCTTCAGGCGAGCGGCCAGATCGATGTCGTCATCGGCTCACTCTACGTTCTCCTGCTCGGTTACATCGGCGCGTTGATGCTCAAGGATGCGCTGATCGCGCTCGGCTATTTGAGCAGCAAGGAGCCCGAGCAGAGGCCTCGGCACAACCGCTGGGTCGCGTCGCTCCCGCTGCGCTGGCGCTTCTACAAGTCCGGCCTTTACCTTTCGCCGGTCGCGCCGTTCGCGCTCGGCTTCGGCGCGGGCGTGCTGACGATGCTTCTCGGAATCGGCGGCGGCTTCGTGCTGGTTCCGGCGATGATCTATCTGCTCGGAATGCCGGCGCGCGTGGTCGTTGGAACATCGCTAGCGATCATCCTCGTCATCGCCGCGGGAACGACGATGGTCCACGCTCTCACAACCCGGGCGGTCGATATCGTGCTTGCCGGGCTGCTGCTCATCGGCGGCGTGGTCGGCGCGCAATATGGCGCGCTGCTCGCCACCCGGCTGAAGCCCGATCTGCTGCGCTTCGGCCTAGCCATCGTCATCCTGCTCGTCGCCGGCCGCATGGCGCTTGGCCTTGCCTGGCGCCCGGACGAGATCTTCACGGTGGAATATCTGTGAGCCCGGTCCGCGCCGGGATTCTGGCCTTCCTGTCGCTGGGCCTGATGGCTCAGGCGAAGCCGGTGCTGGTTCCGGACGTGTCGGCCCGTCGGATCGAGATCCGCTACAGCTTCACCGGGGCGCAGCTCCTCTTGTTCGGAGCGATCCTCTATCCACGCGGGCGGGTTCCCGAAGTCGCGCCCGACATTGCCGTGGTCCTGCGCGGCCCGGTCGAGCCGATCCTGGTCCGAGAGAAGCAAAAGATCGCCGGGATCTGGATGAACGCGGAATCGGAGCGCTTCCGCTCGGCTCCCGCATTCTATGCCGTCGCTTCGTCCCGGCCGATCGCCGATCTGCTCGATGAGCGGACCGCCGCAATCTATGAGATCGGCCTCCAGAACCTTCAACTCTCGCCCGGAACCGGGGCGCAGCCGGAAAAGGCGCGCCGCTTCGAATCCGGTCTGATCGACCTGAGGCGGCGCGACGGCGTCTATTACGAGAATCCGCGCGGCGTCGAAATCAGCGAGAAGGTCCTCTATCGCGCGCGCATCTCTATCCCGAGCCAGGTCCCGGTCGGCACCTACACGGCCGAAACCTTCCTCATCCAGGACGGCCGGGTCCTCGCCGTCGCTACGCGCGACATCGACATCGGCAAGAGCGGTTTCGAGCGCTGGGTGTCGCTCGTCGCGCGCCGGCACGAGTTCCTCTACGGCCTCGCGGCCGTGCTGATGTCGGTCGGCCTCGGCTGGACTGCCGCAGTGGTGTTCCGCCGCCGCTTCTAGCGTGCTTAGCCCAATCTTAACCGACGTCGCTTACTGACGCTGTGCAGTATGCGTTAAATCGGAGCACGGCGGCACATGGACGAACAACCGAACCTGCAGAATTTCGTAAACGAAATCAGCAGCTTCAGCGAGGAAGGCAGCGTGCCCGTCAAGCCCGCTTCCCCGGCGCTCAACCTCCCGGCGATCGGCGAGGTGCTGGAGATCGCGGGCTCCGGATCGCGCATCCGCATGGACGGTGCGGTTCTCGCCGCCCATCACGACCACGCCGATCCGTCGGTCGCCATGTCGGGTCAGGTCGGCAGCCAGGTGAAGATGGCCGTCGGCAACAGCTGGCTGATCGCCAACGTCCGCACGATGCGCCGCGACGACAATGGCGAGATCATCGCCTCCATCGACTTCCTCGGCGAAGGCGCGCGCGATTCGCGTGGCGGCATGTCCAACTTCCGCCGCGGCGTGACGCGCTACCCGATCCCGGGCGACAATGTGCTTCCGGTGACGACGCAGGACCTGCGCTCGGTGTTCGCCGCCGACGACAGCCCGCACGTGGAGATCGGCACCGTCTATCCGACCGACGACATCCGCGGCGCGCTCTACGTGGACCCGATGCTGTCGAAGCATTTCGCGATCCTGGGATCGACCGGTACCGGTAAGTCCACCTCCGTGTCGCTTATCCTTCACCGCATTTCGGAGCTGAGCCCCGAGGGCCACATCGTGATGATCGACCCGCACGGCGAATATTCGGCCGCGTTCAAGGATTGTGGCGAGCTGTTCAACGTCGACAATCTGCAGCTTCCCTACTGGCTCATGAATTTCGAAGAGCATTGCGAGGTCATGCTGACCACGCACGGCTCGGAGCGTCAGCGCGACGCCGACATCCTCGCCAAGGCCCTTCTTGCAGCGCGCACCAAGGGCAAAAACATCGAGCAGTTCGGCAAGGTGACGGTGGATTCCCCGATCCCTTATTTGCTGGCCGACCTCAACCAGATCATCGTCAACGAAATGGGCAAGCTCGAGCGCGCCGGCGACACGCTTCCCTATCAGCGCCTGAAGACGAAGCTCGAGGAGCTTCGCGCCGATCCGCGCTACACCTTCATGTTCTCGGGGATGCTGGTCTCGGACACGATGGGCGGCTTCCTGGCCAAGCTGTTCCGCTTGCCGAGTCATGGTCGTCCGATCTCGATCGTCGACGTGTCGGGCGTCCCGTCCGAGATCACGTCGGTCGTGGTCTCGGTCCTCGCGCGCATGGTGTTCGACTATGCGATCTGGTCGCGCACCGAGCCGCAGCGTCCCATTCTCCTCGTCTGCGAAGAGGCGCACCGCTACGTCCCCAAGGACGAGAACAGCGGCGCCCAGGCCGTCCGCAAGATCCTCGAGCGCATCGCCAAGGAGGGCCGTAAGTACGGCGTTTCGCTGGGCCTGATCACGCAGCGTCCGTCCGACTTGGCGGAAGGCGTGCTGTCGCAGTGCGGCACGATCATCTCAATGCGTCTGAACAACGACCGAGACCAGGCCTGCGTCCGCGCAGCGATGCCCGAAGGCGCGCGCGGCTTCCTCGATGCGATCCCGGCGCTCCGCAACCGCGAGTGCATCGCCTGCGGCGAGGGCGTCGCCATCCCGATCCGGGTCCGCTTCGATGACCTCGAGCCGGAGAAGCGCCCGGCCTCGTCCGACCCGAGCTTCGCCGCCTTGTGGCGCGAGACCGGCGGGGAGGAAGGCATCATCCAGCGCACCGTCAAGCGCTGGCGCGGCCACGGGCGGTAACCTCCGCCAAAGCGGGTAAGTTGTGGCGTTCGACCTCCTCGGCTGGCTGGCCGAGCCCAAATCGGAACGCGTCCGGCAAGGCACGGCGTTCGGATGCTTCGGCGCCGCGGCGATGGGCGTCCCACTGCTGATCGGCTTGCTTGCCTTCGCCGCGATCCCGCACTGCAAGACGTGCGGGGCGGAAACCGGCAGTCATCTGATCGCCGGTCTCGCACTCGCTATCCTGTTCGGATTGGTGACGGGCGCATTGGCGTCCGCCGCACGAGCGTCGCTGCAACCGGTGATTGGAAGTGCTGGATCTGCCGTTCTGCTGATTCTCTGCATCGCGGCCGGGGCTTATCTGAGCCTCAACCCGGCACTGGCGCTGATCACGGGCTAGGCTCGAGCGGGCAGTCTCGACAGGTGACGGCGGCTGACGCCTGAAAGCTGGGATGCCAGCTTCTTCTTGAACGCGGGCATTCGGTCCAGCAGCCGCAGCGCCAGGTTCCTGAGCTTACGCAAAACGACCGGCCGCACCGTTGCAATGCGAGTCAGCCGGGACGCCAGTCCGAGCACTTCCATCGCCGCCGGCCTCCGGGTTTCGGCATAATCGTCGAGCACGGAAAGCGGCGCCCCGTCGCGCAGGACGGCGGTCAGCGCCTTGCCGAGCACCATGGCGTCGACCAGGCCGGCGTTCATTCCCTGACCGCCGGCCGGGCTATGCACGTGCGCCGCATCGCCCATCAGCAGGATCCTGCCGTCGCGATAGCTCGAGGCGAGCCGGTGATGGACCCGGAAACGCGAGCTCCAGACGATCTCCCGGATTTGCGCAGGCGACTCCTTCGGACCGCGGTCGTTCAGCAATTGCTGAACGTCGTCGAGACCGGGCGTATCGGGTGCCTCGTCCATCGTGGCGACGATGCGGAAGCTTCCGTCGGGGAGCGGTGCGACGACAACGAGGCCGGCTGGCGAGAAGCAAAGCGAGACTTCCTGGCGACCGAGCGGCCAGTCCATCCGGACATCCGCAAGGACGAAGGACTCGCCATAGGTTTCCCCTTCGAATCTTATGCCCGTCGATTGGCGCACAATGCTGTGCATGCCGTCCGCGCCGACGACGAACCGGCTCCGGACGAGCTTCCGGCCTTCGGGCCCGTCAAGCTCCACCACGACCCCGTCGGCCTCCTGGTGAACCGCGATGGCCTTGGTGTTGCGTTCCACCTCACCGCCCATCTCCCTCAGCAGCGATTCCAGGATCGATTCCGTGCGCGGCTGGGGGATCATCAGGATGTGGCGGTATTTGGACGGCAGGTGCTCGAAACCAATGCGGAGCAGGGCCTCGTCGCGATCGCGGACGACGAACCGCTGCAGCGGCATTCCGGCGGCATGCAGCTCATCCACGATGCCGAGCGATTCGAGCATCTCGACAGTGTGCGGATGGACGACGGCGGCGCGGGAGGTGTTCATACCTTTCGGCAGCGCGTCGACCAGGTGATGGTTGATTCCGGCCTGCTCGAGAGCAGCTGCCAACGCGAGACCGGTGGGTCCGGCTCCGACAATCAGGACGTCCGTCTCAAAGCTCATCATGGTGGCGATTCCTTTTGTCAACGAGCGTTGATTTACGACTCGGACTTGCATTTGTCAACAGTCGTTGGCAAATGTCGCTCATGCCACCATGGAAGATTGAAAAATCGGAGCGGACCCGGAGCGCGATCGAGGATGCGGCGCGCCAGCTGTTTGCGGAACGGGGATATGAGCGCACGACCATCCGGGAGATTGCGGCGCTTGCGCAGATCGATCCGGCGCTCGTCATCCGCTACTTCGGCAGCAAGGACGAATTGTTCAGCCTCGTCGCCGAGCCGGACCTGCAATTGCCCAACCTCTCGGCAATTGCCCCGTCACGGATCGGGGAGGCGTTGGTCCGTCACTTTCTCGACATGTGGGAGGGCGGGAGCGGAATGCCGATCCTGCTGAGATCCGCTGCGTCCAATGCCAGTGCCGCGCAGAGCCTGGAGCGCATCTTCGCACGCCAGGTCTTCCCGGTGATTGCATCGGCGGGAGAACCGTCGACGGCTCCGCAACGGGCCGGGCTCGTCGCCTCCCAGCTGCTGGGTCTGGCGCTGACCCGCTACATCCTGAAGCTTCCGCCGGTCGTGGCGTTGGACCGCGACACAATCGTCCGCGAAATCGGCGGGACAATCCAGCGCTATATCGGTCAAAGCCCTAAATAGCGGACGGCGCCGCCTTCAGCTTCAGGGGAATCGAGGTCAGCTGCTTCAGCTTCGCCTTGAATGCGGCGAGCTGGGCGCCCTCGAACACGGGTCGGCTGACGAGGCGGGCCGTCAGGGGGTTGATCGCGCGGCCATGCTCGCGGACTTCGAAGTGGAGGTGGGGGCCGGTCGACAGGCCGGACGAGCCGACATAGCCGATCACCTGGCCCTGCTTCACCGGCATGCCCGGTTGCGCGACCATCGCGCTCATGTGCGAATAAGTAGTCATCAGCCCGCCGTCGTGCACGATGCGGACTTGCCGTCCGTAACCCCCGGCCCAGCTGGCTCCGACAATCTGGCCGTCAGCCGCTGCGACGATTGGACTGCCCCATCCGGCGCCGAAATCGATGCCGGCATGGAAGCGCGAGTAACGCAGGATCGGGTGCACCCGGTTGCCGAAGCCGGACGTGATCCGCCCGCCTACGGGAGCCATCAAGCCCTCCGACGCCCGCGGCTCGGTGCTTCCGTCGAACCAGTCCGTGCGGCCGTTCGCCGTCCACTTCATCACCTGGACGTCGCTGTACTGCGCCCGGTCGAGCCCGGCGTAGAGCAGGCGGTCGGGCTCGCCCGGCCTGCCCTTCGCGACCGCGAAATCGAAGCGGTCGAACGGCGCGACCTCGCCCACGTCGATGCGCGTGGCGATGGCTTTCAGATAATCGGCGGCGATCTGCGGGCTCGCTCCGGCTCCGCGCAGCGACCAGTAGAGGCCGCCGGCGACATCGCCGTTGACGCGCTGGATGCCGTCGCGATCGCCGGCGAGAACGCCCACCGGCTTGGGGATCGCATTCTCTTCGATCTTTGCCGGCACGCCCAATGCGAGATCGCTGAGCTGGGCGTTGCGGATCGGCGCGGCGGTCGTTGCCGCAACTTTGCTTGCGAGGAACGGCTCGAAACCCGGTGCGAGGAAGAAGGCGCTTCCGCACAGCAAAGCGAGCGTGCCGGCTCCTCGGAACCAGCGCGGGCCGATCTCCTCCGCGTGCAGGTCGACGATCAGGCGGAAGGGCTTGCCCGGTTCCTGGCGCCCGAATTCGCGCGGGGCGTCGACCGTCGCGCGCGGGAAGGCGACGACCTCGGCACCCTCGCCGCCGTCTGGCCATTCCTTACGCGCATGAAGCATTGAAGACCCCGCCCTTCGTCCCGGTGATGCCCTGAACAGGGTTAATGACCATTTAAAAACGGCTGCTCGGGCAAGATGAGCAGGCTAACCCGGGTCACTGGGAAACGAGGCGTGCGCTTCCTATCTCGCCGCCATGCCTACCGACGCTCGCGCCCGGGCCATTGCCGACTTCAAGCGCATCCTCCTGTGGATCATCCTCGCGGCCGTCCTGATGGTGGTCGGGGCGCTGACCTATCTGCACTTCACCGGCGGCCTGACCACGCACATGGTCATCGCGACGGTGATCGGCACCTTCTTCTCCGTGCTCCTCGGCTGCGGCCTCTTCGCGGCGGCCTTCTTCAGCGACAAGAGCGGCCACGACCAGAGCATCAGCGACGCGACCGGCAGGCGCGACGACCAGGGCTGATCGGCGTTTCCGCTAAAAGCGCACCGTCCGTCGAAGGAACCTTGCGCTTCTTACGCGCGCTGCCACATTCATGTTTGTGACGCGCCGTTCTGACGCTCCGGTCCGGGCCATTCTCGGCCCGACCAACACCGGCAAGACCCATCTCGCCATTGAGCGCATGTGCGGCCATTCGTCGGGCGTAATCGGCTTCCCGCTTCGCCTGCTCGCGCGCGAGGTCTATGACCGCGTCATCGCCTTGAAGGGCGAGAAGCAGGTCGCCCTTCTCACCGGCGAGGAAAGGATCGTTCCGCCCAACGCACGCTACGTGCTGTGCACCGCAGAGAGCATGCCGGTGCGAACGGGCCGCGACGACCGGCCCAAGGAAGGGCCGTTCCCTGACCAGTTCGCCTTCGCCGCGATCGACGAGGCGCAGCTCGCGATCGACCCCGAGCGCGGCCACGTCTTCACCGACCGGATGCTCCGCGCTCGCGGGCGCGAGGAGACCCTGATCCTCGGCTCCGACACGCTTAAGCCGCTCGTCCGCAAGCTCCTGCCCGAGGCCGAGATTGTCAGCCGCCCGCGCTTCTCGACCCTGCGCTACGCCGGCAACGTCAAGCTCTCTCGCTTGCCGCCGCGCTCCGCAGTCGTCGCCTTCTCGGCCGAGCAGGTCTACGCGCTCGCCGAGATGCTCCGCCGCTTCAAGGGCGGCGCGGCGGTGGTGATGGGCGCGTTGTCGCCGGCAACCCGCAACGCCCAGGTCGCGATGTTCCAGCGCGGCGAGGTCGATTACCTCGTCGCCACCGACGCGATCGGCATGGGCCTCAACATGGACGTCACGCATGTCGCTTTCGCCGGCCTCGAGAAGTTCGACGGGCGCCGTGACCGCCGGCTGAGCATCGCCGAGATGGCGCAGATCGCCGGCCGCGCCGGTCGCCACCAGAAGGACGGGAGCTTCGGCACGCTCGGCCTGACCGAGGAGAGCGGCGGCTTTTCGGACGAAGAGATTGCGGCAATCGAGGAGCACCGCTTCCGGCCGCTCGACTCGGTCTATTGGCGCAATGCTGAGCTCGACTTCACTGACGTGCGCACGCTGATCCGCAGCCTCGAAGCCAAAAGCGACGATCCGATCCTCCGCCCGGCACCCGAGGCGATCGACCTCGCGGTGCTCAAGCTCCTCGCCGAGGACCCGGCGATCGCGTCGCG
>DASUVP010000052.1:0-6408 GCA_036378895.1 Sphingomicrobium sp. | reverse complement strand
GTTCCGCAGACGCAAGCCGATCTCGAAGCCACCGATGAAGCCATTGCGCTGACCAAGAACGCGCTTGCCGCGCTGGTCGGCAACGGCCCGGACCGCGCACTGACGATTGCTCGTCCGAGGGTCGGCTCGCTGCGGGCGCAGGGCGTCCCGGCCGACGCTTCGATCGAACTGATCGCTCGCCGCCCCGACATCGCCGCCGCCCGCGCGCGCGTCGAAGGTGCCGGCGATCGCATCAAGGAGGCCAAGGCGGCCTTCTATCCCAACGTCAATATCAGTGCGCTGGTCGGGTTGCAGGCCTTTGGCCTCAACAACCTGTTCTCCAGCGACTCCAGTTTTGGAAGCGTGACCCCTGCGGTTTCTCTCCCCTTGTTCCACGGGGGCGCGCTCCAGGGCCAGTACCGCGGTCGCCGCGGTCAGTATGACGAGGCCGTAGCCCTCTACGACCGCCAAGTCATCGAGGCGCTGCGCGAGACGGCCGACGCCGTGACGAGCCAGAAGATGCTCGTCTCACGGCTCGCCAACTCGCGCCGCGCGCTGGCCGATTTTGAAGAGGCCAACCGCCTCGCCCGCCAGCGCTACGAGCACGGCCTGTCCACGTATCTCGATGTGCTCTCCGCCGAAGAAGGCGTCCTCGAAGCGCGGCTGAATGTCGCGGAGCTCGAGACCCGCGCCTTCACCCTCGACGTGCAGCTGATCCGTGCCCTCGGCGGTGGATTCAGCGCCTGACCCCACACTCGAACAACAGGGAATAAGACAATGGCTGAACGTGATCCCATCGAATTGCACAAGGCGGAACACCATGAGGAGGTCGCACCCTCCGAAGTGGAGCTCCAGGCCGTAAAGCCGTCGCGCAACAAGAAGAGGTTGAAAGTCCTCCTCGCACTAACGGCGGCGAAACTCGCCATCGGCTTCGGCGCGTGGATGTTCCTCGACGATACACACGTGTCGACCGACAATGCCTACGTCAGCGCGGACTCCGCTCAGGTGACTCCGCTGATTTCGGCGGCCGTCACCGACGTGCCGGTCGTCAACACGCAGGTGGTCCGCAAGGGCCAGATCATCCTGCGCCTCGACGACAGCGACGCGCGGCTGGCGTTCTCGCGGGCCGAAGCCGAATATCTGAAGGCCCGCCGGCAGTTCTCACAGACGGCGGCCAACAGCGGATCGCTCGCGGCGCAGATCAGTGCCCGGGACGCCGACATCGGCCAGGCACAGGCGCAGCTCGCGTCCGCCTCGGCCAGCTTCGACAAGGCGCGGATCGACCTTTCCCGGCGTTCCGAGCTCGCGTCGTCCGGCGCCGTGTCCGGCGAAGAGCTGACGAACGCGAAGAATGCCTATTCGACCGCGCAGGCGAATCTCGCACTCGCTCGGGCGGGCGTTGCGCAGGCAGCAGCGACCAA
Organism: Sphingomicrobium sp.; assembly: GCA_036378895.1. Taxonomy (GTDB): domain Bacteria; phylum Pseudomonadota; class Alphaproteobacteria; order Sphingomonadales; family Sphingomonadaceae; genus Sphingomicrobium. Next base: position 5,008 of record DASUVP010000052.1, on the reverse strand, counting down.
AGGCGCTGCCCGTGAGACCTGGGCCGCGAACGAGGCTCTGATCGCCGGCTCGACGGTAGACACCAGCCCCGAAGTCGCGGCCGCGAAGGCCAAGCTGGAGCAGGCTCGACTAGACCTTCAGCGGACGGTGATCCGCGCGCCGATCGACGGCGTCATCACCAACCGCCAGGTCCAGGTCGGCCAGCGCATCGCAGCCGGTTCGGCGGTGATGACCATCGTTCCGGTGAGCAGCGTCTTCGTCGACGCGAACTTCAAGGAAGGTCAGCTGAAGAGCGTCCGTCCGGGCCAGAAAGTGGAGCTCATCTCCGATCTGTACGGCGATGAGGTCGTCTATCACGGCACGGTCGCGGGCTTCTCCGGCGGCACCGGCTCGGCGTTCGCGCTGATCCCGGCGCAGAACGCCACGGGCAACTGGATCAAGGTCGTGCAGCGCTTGCCCGTTCGCATCAACCTCGATCCGAAGGAACTGGCGGAGCACCCCCTGCGCGTCGGCCTCTCCATGGAGGCCAAGATCGACGTCTCCGGAGGCAAGTGATGCACGCCGAGGAGACGTCGACACCGGCGCTCAGCCCTTGGATGCTGGTCGCCGCCTGCTTCGTGCTGGCCTTCACCAACTTCATGGTGGTGCTGGACACGACGATTGCCAACGTGTCCGTCGCGCACATCGCGGGCGGGCTCGGCATCTCGTCGAGCGAAGGCACTTGGGTCATCACGTCCTACGCGGTCGCGGAAGCGATCTGCGTTCCATTGACGGGCTGGCTCACGCGCCGGTTCGGGACCGTTCGGGTGTTCGCGCTCGGAATGGCGGGCTTCGGCGTCTTCTCCCTGCTGTGCGGAATGGCTTGGAGCCTCGGCTCGCTCGTCGCATTCCGGATCGGGCAGGGGCTGTGCGGCGGACCCCTCATGCCGATCAGCCAGACCCTGCTGCTCCGCATCTTCCCGAAAGAGAAGCATGCGCAGGCCATGGGCGTCTGGGCGATGACCACCATCGTCGCTCCGATCCTCGGCCCGATCCTCGGCGGAACGATCAGCGACAATTGGGGATGGCACTGGATCTTCTTCATCAACATCCCGATCGCGATCGCCTGCGCCGGTTCGGCAGTCCTGCTGCTCCGCAAGGTCGAGACCAAGGTTGAGAAGGCTCCGATCGACACGATCGGCCTGGTCCTCCTCGTTCTTTGGGTCGGCGCGCTTCAGCTGATGCTCGACCTCGGACGCGAGCATGACTGGTTCGGCGACAGTTTCATCGTGTCGCTCGCGGTCATCGCAGCGGTCGGAGTCAGCTTCTTCGTCGCCTGGGAGATGTTCGAGAAGGACCCGGCGGTGAACCTGAGGGTGTTCCGCTACCGCGGCTTCACCGTCAGCGTGATCGCCCTGGTGTTCGCCTACGGCACCTTCTTCGCCAGTCTCGTGGTCATCCCGCAGTGGCTTCAGGGATCGCTCGGCTACACGGCGACATGGGCCGGATACGCCACCGCGTTCAATGGCGTGGCGGCGGTGATGATGGCGCCGGTCGTGGCCAAGCTGTCGACCAAGTTCGACGAGCGCCTGCTGATTTCGTTCGGCGTGTTGTGGCTCGGCGCGACCTCGCTGATCCGCGTGTTCTGGTGGACCAGCGGCGCGGACTTCTGGACGCTTGCCTTGCCGCAGCTGATCCAGGGCGCGGGAATGCCGTTCTTCTTCATCCCGCTGACCACGCTCGCCCTGGGTGCGGTCCGCGAAGATGAAGTGGCCTCTGCGGCCGGGGTGATGAACTTCCTGCGCACCATGTCGGGTGCGATCGGAACGGCCATCGCCATGACCGTCTGGTATGACGGAGCGCAGAGTGCCCGGGCCCAGCTGTCCGGCGTTCTGAATGGCGCCCAGCAGACCATGCAGTCGCTGCAGATGCGCGGCTTCTCGGTCGAGCAGTCCCGTCAGATGGTCAGCCAGATGGTCGACGGCCAGGCCAGCGCTCTGGCCACCGGCTCAATCTTTGTAACCGCGGCAATCCTGTTCGCCGCAGCAGCGTCAATCGTCTGGCTCGCCCCGCGTCCCAAGCACGCGGTCGCCGCCGGCCATGCACATTAGGAGAAAGGAAGTGTTGGACTTGATGTTTGCCGCTGCTCTGTCGGGCATGCGGGCTGCGGAGACGGCCGATCCGGCCCCGGTCGCGGCGATCGATTACAAGCTGGTGCCGAGCGCGGGCGAACGGAAGGCTTCAGAACGGGACTGGAGGAATTGGGTCAGCTCCGATTTTTCCTCCTTCGAGGACGAGCGGGATTGCCCGATCTTTTTCCAGAAGGAGTTGCCCGGCTTCGGGACGTTCCGGGCCACTTCGGCCTGCACCGACGACGAGGAGGACTGAGCCATGATGTCCCATCGTGACCCAAAGGCGTCCGCCGGCTTCGTCAGCGGGTTCCTGGCCATGACGGCCTTCCTCGTCTTCCTTGCGGCGATGACCCTCGGTTTGGGTGCGCGCGACGACCGCAACCTGCTCCTGGCCGCTTCCGCGGCGGGAGAGAGCCGATGAGCGAGACCACGCCAAGCCGTCTGGCCGAAGCGCTGATCGTCGGACTTGCGGCCGCGGCACTCTATCTGGTCAGGGGAAAGCCGGTTCTGCTGCGCTCCGCTTACCCGGACCTCGCTGGAAATTTCGCACTCTAACGAAAAAGGGCGGCCCCTTGCGGAGCCGCCCTTCTTCTTGAGCAAGAAGCTCGAAGCTTACTTGAGCTCGACGGTTCCGCCGGCTTCCTCGATCTGCTTCTTGATCTTCTCGGCCTCGTCCTTGCCGACGCCTTCCTTGACGGCCTTCGGAGCGCCTTCGACCAGCGCCTTGGCTTCGCCCAGGCCCAGACCGGTGATCGCGCGGACTTCCTTGATCACGTTGATCTTCTTGCCGCCGTCGCCCGTCAGGATGACGTCGAATTCGGTCTTCTCTTCAGCGGCCGGGGCAGCAGCGCCACCGCCAGCGGCCGGGCCAGCAACCGCGACAGCAGCCGCGGCGGAAACGCCCCACTTCTCTTCGAGGGCCTTGGCGAGATCCGCGGCCTCGAGGACGGTCAGTTCGGAAAGCTGGTCGACCAGCTTAGCAATGTCAGCCATTTGATACTCCTTTGCGGGGCCTCAGCCCCATGTGTCGTGCGTTGATTGAAAAAGGTCGGCCTCAGGCAGCCTGGGCTGCGTAGGCACCGAAGACACGGGCAAGCTGTGCGCCGGGCTCGTTGACGGTGCGTGCGATCTTGGTCGCGGGCGCCTGGATCAGGCCCACGATGGTCGCGCGCAGTTCGTCGAGCGACGGGAGGGCGGCGAGGGCCTTGATCCCGTTCACGTCGAGCACGGTGTCGCCCATGGCGCCGCCGACGATTTCGAACTTGTCGTTCGTCTTGGCGAAGTCGACGGCCACCTTAGCGGCCGCGACCGGGTCGGCAGACGTGGCAAGCGCGGTCGGGCCCTTCAGCAGGTCCCCGATCGGCTTGTAGCGCGTGCCGTCCAGCGCAATGAGTGCAAGCCGGTTCTTCGCAACTTTGTACTGGGCGCCGGCATCGCGCATCTTCAGGCGCAGGTCCGTGGACTGCGCGACCGAAAGACCGTTGTTGCGGGTGACCACAACCACGCTCGTCTCGGTGAAGACGTTCTTCAGCTCGTCGACCAGATCGGCTTTTTGCGAACGATCCATGCCAACTCCGTATTTCGCCCGAAGCGGACTTCGAGCGAGGTTCAACAAAACTTGAGCGCGAACGCCCAAGCACTCGTGTCCGTGGGGAGTTGGTTTCGATGGCGCTGCCAAGCAACGCACGACGAAGCGCGAGGCGCTTCGAATGATTCCTGTCCCCGTCTAGGCTGCAAATTAAGGGCCAGGCCCAGCAACTGTCTCGGACGGTTGCGCGAACCCGAAGGCCCGCGCGAGCCGCGCCAGTTAGACGAGAGCGCCCATAAGTCAAGACTGTGCGGCTTCGGCACAAGGCTCGAACCGCTTCTTTGCCCCGCATTGACAGTGAGCTAGCGGCGGCAGAGCATTGCTTTGGGGCAAAGTCGAGCGGGGGCCGGCATTCTTAGCGAGACGATCGAAGCGGGGCGGTCCGGGCCACGTGAGCCGCTGATCCGGCCCGAGCGCTACGGCTTCTTCGACGAGCTGCTGTTTGCGGTGTTCGTGCTCGCGGTTCCGCCATTCATCGCCAGCAATTGGAGCGTGTTTCGTGACGGAGACGTGAGCTGGCACATCGCGGCGGGCCGCTGGATCATCGAGCACCGGGCCGTCCCGGTCACCGATCCATTCTCCTTCACCATGCCGGGGACGGCCTGGGTGGCGCACGAATGGGGCGCCGAGGTGATCCAGGCGATCGCCTACGATCTCGCCGGTTTCGCGGGACTCGCTGCGGTCGTCACGCTCGGGCTCATGGCCCTATTCGGAATATTGTTTTGGTATCTCCGCAAGTCGGCCGGCCCCGTCGCGCTCCTCGTGGCGTTCGCTGGCGCCTACCTCGTCCTCCAGCCCTTCATCATGGCTCGGCCGCACATCATGGCCTGGCCGGTCCTGGCCCTGTGGTCCGCGTTGTTGTTCACCTATCGCGACAAAGGGCGTGCGCCGCCACTGGCGCTGGCGCTGATCATGTTCGTCTGGTCCAACATCCACGGCAGCTACATCTTCGGGTTCATCGTCGCGGGAGCGGTGGCGCTGGATGCGCTGATCGACGCGCGCTTCGAGCGCCGCGCGTTCCTCCAGTGGCTGGTATTCGGCATCGCGACCCTGCTCGCGACCTTCCTAAACGCCAACGGCATTTCCGGGCTGCTCCATCCGCTGACCATTTCCGGAATGGAGACGCTGCCGGCACTCGGCGAGTGGCAGCCAAGCTCGCCAAGATCGACGCCGCTTTTCTACTTCCTCCTGCTGGTGGTGACTGGAGCTCTTTTGTGGAAGCGGCCGCAGTTCCGTCCGGGCGAGCTCCTGCTTCTCCTCCTCACGCTGGCGATGGCCTTCACGCACATTCGGCACCAATCGGTGTTCGTCATCCTCGCCGCGCTGATC
>DASUVP010000051.1:0-2660 GCA_036378895.1 Sphingomicrobium sp. | reverse complement strand
CTCAATCCCCCATCTCCTCCGGCGAAGACGGACCTGCCGGGGAGAAAATCGCGGGTGCGAAACGGGCGACTAGGACGAGGATCGTCGGAACCACCATGGTCAGGAGAAGGTCCTTCATCCCCTGACCGTATTGATGCGCCGGATCGGGCCAGCGCTCGGCCCAGAGGTCGACGAACTCATTGAAAAAGTTGAGGCAGAGCAGCGCCACCCAAACGCGCACATCCGAAATCGGCCGCCGGAACAGCAAGGCGCAGATGAAAAAGATGAGAGCGCCGGCAATCACGTGCAGCGCATCGGGGCTGACCGAGGTCGAATGTTCGAGGAACAACTTCGCCTCGTACCAGCTGAGGAACGCCGCCTCGGGCAATGCAAAGAGGCTGTCCACGGCTCAGGCAATCTTGATGTGGCGGGCGGTCCGGAATCTCGACCATTCCTGCCGCGACTGTGATTGGGCGATGGCCATCATCCCGAGACAAGCGGCCATCACGGCCGACAGCGCGCCGGTCCGCATCGGATAATCGACCAGGCCGTGGAGGATCAGCGCGCCCGATGCGATCGTCGCCGCCCGGCTGAATTGGCCGGACGAGGGCGAAAGCCATACTTTGAAGGCAGTCATCAACCACCAGACCAGAGAGGCGCAAAGCAGCAAGAGACCCGCGAGGCCTGTCTCGAGGATAAGCTCGAGGAAGTCGTTATGGGCATGATTGATGTAAGTGAGGCCGATCGCCCTCGGATCCTCGGTCAGGACATAGACCGACGGGAATGAGCCGACGCCCGTGCCGAATGGGAAGCTGTCGGCGACCAGACTGGCGGTGCGGCTCCACATCTCTGTCCGGGTTACGAAAGAGCTCGTGTCGCCGCCGGAAAGCTCCGCCCTGAGGCCGGCGCCGGTGAGAATTGCCAGGCAGACGATAGCTGCCACGATCGAGAGCGGCGCTATCCAGCGCTTGTGCTTGGACCCCTGCCGCAACAGCAGGATCGAAGCGAAGACCACTGGAACGAAGAGCGCCAGCGCCGCCAATGAGCGGTTGAGCGCCACTCCGACCGCGATCAGCAGGCACCCCGCGGCGCCGAGGATCGCCATCGGTGCGGCAAATCCCTTTCCGCTCCGGGACATTTGCGTTCGAGCAACCAGCGCGACCGCGAATGGAAAGGCGGCGAGCAACAGCGACCCCATGTGATTGCTGTTGGCGAAGAAGCCGACGGCTCCGACATTGGTGATCTCGTAAAGGTACCAGGGCGACTGACCGGGTCCGCCCCCGCCTACCTGCAACGCTCCGAGGGTCACGCCGGCAAGCGCGCCGATCACGATCACGACCCCAATCCAGACTTCGTTCTGCCGGACCCTCAGCATCATCAACAGGACCGCGGCCGGAACAAGCAGCGCGCCCAGCGATCGAAGCAGCTCGTAAGGCGCCATCGCCAGCGGCAGCCAGGGAAGCGCGTATCCCAGCGCGCGATAACCCTCGGCGACAACTTCACGGCCGGGCAAACCGCTCCAGATCGCTGGCGGAAGCGGGACCAGCTGCAGCAAGATCAGAACCAGCCAGGCGCCGAGAAGCCAAAGTAAAGCCTTCGAATTGCGATTCTGGTCGACCGTTGCTCCAGTCGCGATCGCAAAAGCGATCACCAATGGTGCAAGCGCCTGCAGAGCCAGGTTGCCCCACGTGGCGCGCGAGCTTCCCCCGGCGAGGAGGCACAGGAGCAGGAAAGCGGGCAGAATGGCCTGCGCCGACCGAGAAACTACTGGCTTTTGGGAAGCTGCGATCGCCAAGCGCCCCTAATCCGACACCCTACGAGACTCGAGCGAACTCGTAAGGATCACTGCCCCGCGGTCAACCGGTCTGCCATAGCGCCTTCAGCTCGGCGTAGCGCGGATAGGTGATCAGGACCGCCCGGTGCGGGCCATGGAAGACGAAGAATGCCCCCGCCGCGACCGCGTCCGCCCCGGCCTTCACCGCCGCCCCAATGTCATCAAGCGACCCTGCTCCGCCGGCAGCTATGAGGGGGACGTCGGTTAGCTTGCTCGCCTCCTCGATCAGCGGAAGGTCCATCCCGGCCATCGTTCCGTCCCGGTCGACGCTCATCAGCAGGATCTCGCCGGCTCCATTGTCGACCGCTTCGCGCAGGAGCAGGCGCCAGTCACGAGTGCCAGAAGCGTTCCGGACCCGCCGCTTTCCGAGCCAGGTCTTCTCGACGTCGATGGACGCGACGACCGCCTGCTCGCCCGCATGGTCGGCGATGCGCCTGAGGACGGAAGGGTCCTTCAGCAAGGCGGATCGCAGAGCCACCTTCTCGACGCCGAGCGCGAACAGGGCCTTTGCATCGTCAAAGCTCCGGATACCGCCGCCGTAGCAGAGCGGCATGAAGCACTCGCCGGCAAGCTGCTCGACCTGTTCCAGGTCGGGACCCCGCCCCTCCCGCGTCGCGTCGATGTCGAGCACCATCAGCTCGTCGACTTCCTTGTCGTTGAAGATGCGGACGGCATTGATCGGGTCACCCACATATTTTGGCGATCCGAAGCGGGTCGTCTTCACCAGGCCGCTTTTGCTCAGCAGCAGGCAGGGGATGACTCGCGGGTTCAGCACGGAATGGCCGCGAAGCGGCGCATCAGGGCCATTCCGAAGCGATGGCTCTTCTCGGGATGGAATTGCACGCCG
>DASUVP010000050.1:0-2563 GCA_036378895.1 Sphingomicrobium sp. | reverse complement strand
AATGCTGGCCTTCGGAGGGGCTGCGGCGGGGCTATTCATGTTCCGCCTGCAAAGCCTCCACCGATCGGTATTCTGGGGGGCGATCGCCATCGTCATGCTGGTGCTGCTCGCGCTCGCACACAGCCTTTCGCTCTACTGGCCGAACGTAATCCTTCAGACGGAAGTCGGGCCGCTGACCTTGAGCAGGATCATCGAGGCGCTGCTGCTCTTCATCCTCGCGGTATCCGCCTTCTGGTTCATCAGGGACGCGCAAAGCGGGAGCGCCCGCACCAAACAAATCTAACGGGTCTACCTCGCCGAAGAGGTCCCTTGCCGGTCGGGGCCGATCATGGGACACCTATCCGGTGGGGGGTGGAACTTCGATGCCTGATGGCATGGTGGGTGCCGCGGCTGTCGCCAACGCCAAATGGGGGCTGTCGTGGCGACAGGAGATCGCGCTTTTTCTCCTGACGACCCTCTTCCTGGCATGGCCGATGTTCGTCAACGGAGCGCCTTTCTATGCGGGCGATAGCGCCAGCTATCTCCGCGGCGGGAACTTCGGCTTCCACACCGGCCTACAGGTGCTCGACCAGTGGTGGAATGCGCTGGTCGGTGCACCGCCACTGACGTCAACTGGCGAAGACCCGAAGGCGGTCGTTGCGGCCGCAGTCGCAGAATCCGGCGGCGTACGCTCGGTCATCTACAGCGTCACGACCTACCTGTTCCGTTGGCCGGGACAGAGCCTGATTGCGCTGAGTATCCTTCAAGCTTCGGCCGTCGCGCTTGCGATCGGGCTCGTCCGATCGAAGCTGGCCCCTCGAGCCGACTTCCACGCCAGCCTGGCGGCGGCCGTCGCAATCGCCTTGCTCACAACCGCTCCCTGGTACGCCGCATATGCGATGCCAGACATCTTTGCTGGCGTAGCGATCGCGGGAGCGATCATCCTGACATTGTTCTTCGATCGCATTGGCGCTGCGGCACGAATCTCGCTGGTCTTGCTGATCGCATACTGCATCACCGTGCACGGCACCCACCTACCTGTCGCGTTCGTTGTCCTCATGGCCGGCGCCACAGCCAGTTTCCTGATAGGGCGACCCAGCCGCCGCGATGCCGCTAGCCGCGCACTGTGGTTCGTCAGTCCGGTCGTCCTGGCCGTGATTGCACTGCTGGGAACGTCCTACCTGGCCTTCGGCGAGGCGAGCCTCGCACCCAAGCGCTATCCCATCCAGCTCGCCCGCTCGGTCGCGGACGGCCCCGGCGCCTGGCACCTGCGCGATCATTGCGCGACGGAACGTTACGCCATCTGCGAGATCTTCGGGCCCAATCCCCCCCGAAGGTCGGGCGAATTTCTATGGTCCGAGAACGGCGTCCGCTATCGAGCGACCCCAGAGCAGATGGAGCGGATTCGCGCCGAGGAGAGCCTGATCGTTCGCCGGGCGGCGATGGAATATCCGGTCGAGCAGTTTCGCTTGTCCGCCAAGAACATAGCCCGTCAACTGATCATGTTCGGTCCCGACGACCTCGAATTCGGACAACGTCTAGTCGGACAAGAGGACCCTACCCTGACCCAGATCAGTGCCAATCGGCCCGGCCTGACGGCGGTCGGTGAGATCGTCGTCTACCTGAGCTTCGCGCTGAGCGTGCTGTTCCTCATCGCTATCCGGTGGGTGCTTCGCCCGGTCGAAATCGCCTCCATCGCTATTGTGGTCATCGGCCTTCTCGCCAACGCCGCGATTTGCGGGATCCTGTCCGGAGTGACCGATCGCTATCAGGCTCGCGTGGTGTGGCTCCTGCCGGCTGTGGCAATTCTCATCCTGCTGCGCATTCGGAGCGAGCCTGGGCCTGTCGCCACAGCTTCCGGGTGATTCGAGCGCGATGGATTACGTTCCTCTCGGCAAGTCGGGCCTGACCTGCAGCGTCATCGGCCTCGGCGGCGGAAGCAGCAGCCGGTTCGGCCTGGTGAAGGGAGGGACAAAGTCCGACGCGCTTCGGCTGATTGGGGCGGCGCTCGATCACGGTATCACCTTCTTCGACGGTGCGGGAATCGCGGGCGGGGTCGACGAGCTGCTCGCCGAGGGACTGGGGCATCGGCGGAAGGACGTAGTCCTCTCGACCAAGGTGCATCTCGGGCCGGAGGCTGGGTCTGCGCAAATCGCCAACAAGGCCTCGTCCTGGATCGCCCGACGACTAAGTACGGCATGTTCGGCGGCTGCGTTGCGGCGGCGGGTGGAGCGAACGCTCAAGGCTCTTCGAACCGATCACATCGACCTGCTCAACCTGCACGCGGTCTCGTCCATCCAATACCGACAGGTGCGGTCGAACATCCTGCCCGAGCTTCACAGGCTCAAGGTCGAGGGCAAAGTCCGCGCGATCGGGATCACCGAGGCATTCCTGTCCGATCCGAGTCACGAAATGCTCGAGGCCGCAACCGCCGACAGCGGCTTCGATGCCATCATGGTCGGCTTCAACGCCTCGAACCCCAGCGCGGCGGAGACCGTCCTGCCTCAGGCAAGGCAGGACGGGACCGGCACGATCGGCATGTTCGCCCTGCGAGGACTGTTCAACAAACCCGCCGCCGGCCTTT
>DASUVP010000049.1:0-4767 GCA_036378895.1 Sphingomicrobium sp. | reverse complement strand
CGCCCGCCTCGCCCGCCGCGCGCAGCACCTTGCGCGCCGCCTCGGCGCCCTGGCGATGGCCGGCGGCGCGCGGCAGCCCTCGTGCCTTCGCCCAGCGGCCGTTACCGTCCATGATGATCGCGACGTGGCGCGGCACGGCGGCGGCGTTTTCGCCGGGCGCCCCCACCGCCATATCCGCATTGGCCGGGGCAGCGCTCACTTCTGGAGGATTTCCTTCTCCTTGGCGGCCATCGCGGCGTCGATCTCCTTGATGGTCTCGTCGGTCAGCTTCTGGACCTCGGTTTCGAGCCGCTTGCGCTCGTCCTCGCTGATCTGGTGCTTCTTCTCGTCGGCCTTCAGATGCTCCATTCCGTCGCGGCGGACGTTGCGGACGGCGACCTTCGCCTTCTCGGCATACTGCCCCACCAGCTTCGCCAGCTCCTTACGGCGCTCCTCGGTCAGCTCGGGGATCGGAAGACGAATCGTCTGGCCGTCGGTGATGGGGTTGAGACCGAGCCCCGCCGAGCGGATCGCCTTCTCGACCGGCTGGACGTTCGAACGGTCCCACACCTGCACCGAAAGCAAGCGCGGTTCGGGCACGGATACCGTCGCGACCTGGTTCAGCGGCATGTTGGCGCCGTAAACCTCTACGTGGATCGGATCGAGCAAGGCAATCGACGCGCGGCCGGTCCTGAGCCCACCGAGATCGTGCTTCAGCGCCTCGACGGCGCCATGCATGCGGCGCTGGAGATCGGATTTATCGATGCTCGTCGTCATTCTTACTCTCCCTGGACGACCGTTGCCGTTCCTCCGCCCTCGATCACCTCGGCGAGGTTGCCGGGCTGGCGAATGTTGAACACCACGATCGGAATATTGTTGTCGCGGCAAAGTGCAACCGCCGCCGCATCCATGACCTTAAGGTCATCGCTCAACACCTTGTTGTAGCTGAGGCTTTCGTACCGCGTCGCATCCGACTTCTTCTTCGGATCGGCCGTGTAGATGCCATCCACGCTGGTGCCCTTGAACAAGGCATCGCAGCCCATCTCGGCCGCGCGGAGGGCGGCTGCGGTGTCGGTCGTGAAATAGGGATTGCCGGTGCCCGCGGCGAACAGGACGATCCGCCCCTTCTCGAGGTGCCGTAGCGCGCGCCGGCGGATGTAGGGCTCGGACACGCTGGCCATCGGGATCGCCGACATCACGCGCGTGTCGATGCCCTGCTTCTCCAGCGCATTCTGCAGCGCGAGCGCATTCATTACCGTCGCGAGCATGCCCATGTAATCGGCGGTCGCGCGGTCGAAGCCCTTGGCCGCCGCGGCCATGCCGCGAAAGATGTTGCCGCCACCGACGACCAGACACAGCTCGTGGCCTTTGGCCTTTGCCGCACCGATCTCACTCGCAAGGCCGGCTGCCGCCGTCGGATCGATCCCGAATTGACCTTCGCCCATCAGGGCTTCGCCGGAAAGCTTCAGGAGGATCCGATTGAAGCGCGGTCGGGTCATGCGGGCTGGAAGTCCTCTTGATATGAAAAGGGCGGACACGCTTTAGCGCGCCCGCCCCATTTTCCAACAGCCAAGCTGCTTAAGCGACCGGCTCGGCCTTCGAGCTGCCGGCAGCAGCCGCGACTTCCGCCGCAAAATCTTCCTGCTTCTTCTCGATGCCTTCGCCGAGCTGGAAGCGGACGAAGCCCGCCAGCGTGATCGCCGTTCCCGCATCCTTCGCAGCCTGGGCAACGACGTCCGCGACCGGAGTCTTGTTGTCCATCACGAACAGCTGCGACAGGAGCGCATTGTCCTTGCGGAACTTGGCGAGGCCGCCTTCGACCATCTTCTCGACGATATTCTGCGGCTTGCCGCTTTCCTTCGCCTTTTCCATGGCGATCGAGCGCTCGCGCTCGACCAGGTCGGCATCGAGCTCGTCACCGTTCAGCGCCAGCGGGTTCGCAGCCGCGACGTGCATCGCGATCTGCTTGCCCAGCGCCTGCAGCGTATCCGCCGGAGCGGCGCTCTCAAGCGCAACGAGCACGCCGATCTTGCCGAGGCCCGGAGCCACCTGGTTGTGGACGTAAGGGACGATGACGCCCTCGTTCACGTTTACGACCGTCGTGCGGCGCAGCGACTGGTTCTCGCCGATCGTCGCGATGTTGTTGGTCAGCGCCTCGGCGACGGTGCCGCCCGACGGATAAACCGCGGCGGAGAGAGCCTCGACGTCGCCGCCGTCCTTGAGCGCGATCTGCGCCACGTTGCGCACGAACTCCTGGAACTGCTCGTTCTTGGCGACGAAGTCCGTCTCCGAGTTCACCTCGACGGCGGCGCCGCGGGTGCCTTCGACGGCAATGCCGACGAGACCTTCGGCGGCCGTACGGCCAGCCTTCTTCGCGGCGGCCGACAGGCCCTTGGCGCGCAGCCAGTCGATCGCGGCTTCCATGTCGCCGTTGGTCTCGGCCAGCGCCTTCTTGCAATCCATCATCCCGGCGCCGGTGCGCTCGCGGAGTTCCTTTACGGTGGCGGCCGTAATCTCAGCCATGTGTCTTATTCCCTCTAAGGCCCCCGCATCGGGCGGGAGCTCGTTCAAGCTGTCATGTAGGTACTGCTCCCCCGCTTCGCGAGGGATGCAGCCTTAAGCTTCCAGCGCGGCTTCTGCCGGCGGCTCGGCCATCGCGCCGATGTCCTCGCCACGGGCAGCGGCATTGCCGGTACGACCGTTGCTGACCGCTTCGGCGACGGCGTCCGTGTAGAGACGGATGGCGCGGCTGGCGTCGTCATTGCCCGGAACCGGGAAAGCGATGCCGCTCGGGTCGCTGTTCGAATCGAGGATGGCGACGACCGGGATGCCGAGCACGTTGGCTTCCTTGATCGCCAGCTCTTCCTTGTTCGTGTCGACGACGAACATGATGTCGGGCAGGCCACCCATGTCGCGGATGCCGCCGAGCGACTTCTCGAGCTTGTCGCGCTCGCGCGTCAGCTGGAGGACTTCCTTCTTGGTTAGGCCGGCGGTGTCGCCGGACAGCTGCTCCTCAAGCGTCTTGAGCCGCTTGATCGAGTTGGAAATGGTCTTCCAGTTGGTCAGCATTCCGCCGAGCCAGCGATGGTTGACGAAGTGCTGGCCCGACGAGCGAGCCGCCTCGGCCACCGCATCCTGCGCCTGGCGCTTGGTTCCGACGAACAGCACCTTGCCGCCGCGCTGGACGGTCTGGGTGACGAAGTCGAGGGCGCGCGCGAACAGCGGCACGGTCTGCGACAGATCGATGATGTGGACACCGTTGCGGTCGCCGAAGATGTACGGCTTCATCCGCGGGTTCCAACGATGGGTCTGATGGCCGAAGTGCGCTCCGGCTTCGAGCAATTGCTGCATGGTGACGACGTTCGTCGCCATAGGTCTTCTCCTTCCGGTTCTGCCTCAGCGGAGCCGTGTCACCAGCCTTTCGACTGGCACCGGTATGTAAGCTCCGCCTGTGGGATGGCGGGCCAGTTAGCGGAAGGTCGCTGCATTTTCAAGGCTCTGGCATGTGCCTGTTGAAAACCTCTTGACGAATGAGAACAAAGTAGGAACATTGTCCCGTCCCAGCAGCTTCGGCTCAGTCCAAAGCGGAACAAAGCAAGTCCGCCACGGTTGTGCCGCCAACAAGGGACGTCGCTCATGCTTGCACCGCTCGCTACCCTGGTTTTCCTGTCGGCCATCTGGGTCGCCGCAGTTGTCATCACCCATGTCTTCGCACGCAAGGGGTCGCGCATCGCCGCGGCCCTGCGTGGGGAAGCCCCAGCCCGGAAGGTCACTTCGCTGGTTATTCGGTCGCGACCGGCTCGCGCTCGGGCTGTGCGGCGGCAGCCGCTACGGGCGCAGCCACAGCTCCGCGCCGCCGCTTGACGCGCTGATAGGAAGCGAAGGCGAACGGCAGCATCGCAAGATAGAGGCTCGCGACGACTAGCAAGGTAATCCACGGCGCACGGATCAAAGCTGCGCCAAGCAAAGCAACACCCGCCAGCGCGAATAGGCGCCAGCCGCTTCGGATGCGGATCGACGACCAGCTGTAGGTTGGCAGGCTCGAAATCATCAGCGCCGCGATGAACAGGGTCCAGGCCATCACCAGCTCCCAGCGCCGGAACAAATCGTCACCGGTGATCAGCCACAGATAGATCGGCACGAAGGCGAGCCCCGCCCCCGCCGGCGCGGGGACGCCGGTGTTGAAGCCGGCGGACTTGTGCGGCTGCTCGGTCGCATCGATCCGCGCATTGAAGCGAGCGAGGCGGAGCGCACAACAGACTGCGAGCGCGAGCGCCGCGATCCACCCGAACCGCGGAGCGGTCTGCAGCGACCAGAGGAAGAGGATCAGCGCCGGCGCAGTCCCGAAGGCGATGTTGTCGCTCAAGGAATCGAGCTCGGCGCCGAACTTGCTCTGCGCCCGCAGCAGCCGGGCGATGCGGCCGTCGAACCCGTCGAGCACTCCGGCGCCGACGATCGCGGCAAGCGCGAGCGGCCATTGCTCGGCGATCGCGAAACGAACCCCGGTCAGCCCGAAGCACAAGGCGAGGACGGTGATGGCGTTGGGAGCTAAGGCCCGGAACGGGATCGCTCGGCCATCGCTCACGGGGCTCACTGACTGGTTCCGCTCGCCGCCTGGTCGTCGCCGATGATGCCGATGACGGTCTCTCCGGCGATGGCGCGCTGTCCGAGCACGACCTTGGGCGCGGTCCCTTCCGGCAAATACACATCGACCCGGCTCCCGAACCGGATCAGGCCGATGCGCTGGCCGGCTGTCACCTGGTCGCCTTCCTTGACGAAGCTCAGAAT
>DASUVP010000048.1:0-4503 GCA_036378895.1 Sphingomicrobium sp. | reverse complement strand
GTCTCGCTGTACCCGGAGACGAAGAGGATCGGCTGCTCCGGATGGGTCGATAAAATGCGGCTCGCGACGTCCGCCCCGGACAGTCCGGGCATGATGAAGTCGACGACCACGAGATCGGGCTTCTCGGCGGCGAAGGCGCTCAGGCCCGACTTGCCGTCATTGGCCTGGTAGACGTCGTAGCCCTGCTCCGCGAGGGATTCGCTGATGAACTCGCGGACGTCGGGGTCGTCGTCGATGACGAGGACCTTGGCGACGCCGGGCGTCAGGTGACCGGGGTGATCGTCCGCCTCGCCGGCCGCTCCATGCTCGCGGTGATGGTCGCCGGCGGCACGGAAGAAGAGGCTCACGGTCGTGCCCCGGCTGTGCTCGCTCTCGATCCGGGCGACCCCGCCCGACTGCCGCGCCATTCCGTAGACCATCGACAGGCCCAGTCCCGTTCCCTTGCCTACCTCCTTGGTCGTGAAGAAGGGCTCGAACGCGCGCTCGCGAACGTCGGCCGGCATGCCGACGCCCGTGTCGCTGATGCACAGCTCGATATAGTCGCCGGGCTCGAGATCGGGATCATTGTCGACCTCGACCTTGCGTGTGACGAATGTCAGCACACCGCCATTCGGCATTGCGTCCCGCGCATTGATGGCGAGGTTCAGAACCGCGACCTCGACCTGCGTCGGGTCGGCGAGCACCGGAAGCATCTCCTCGTCGAGGTCGAACCTCTTCTCGATCCCCGGCCCGAGCACGTTGCGGAGCAGCGGCCGCATGTTCTCGATCAGCGGAGCGATGTTCGTCGCTCGCACCTCGAGCCGCTGCACCCGGCTGAAGGCGAGCAGCTGGCCGGTCAGCCGCGCTCCGCGCTCGGCGGCGGTCAGCGCGTTGCCGGCATAGCGCCGCAGCTTGTCGTCCTCGATCCGCTTGGTCAGCAGGTCGAGCCCGCCGACTACGACCGTCAGCAGGTTGTTGAAATCGTGGGCGATTCCGCCCGTCAGCTGACCCAGCGCCTCCATCTTCTGGCTCTGCCGGAGCTGCTCCTGCGCCGCCTTCAGCTCGGTGATGTCGCGCGCTTCGAACAGCAGGTAGATGATCCCGCCGTCGCCATCCTTCACCGGCTGCACCGACACGTCGAGAATGGCGGTCGGCATTCCCTCACGCTCCATTCTCACTTCGGTGGTGAAGATATGGCCGTTCGCCGCCCGGGCGATGCCCTTCTTCATGGTCGCGATGTGCTGCGGATAATTCTGCAGCGTCGGCGCGTCCCACAGCTTCTTGCCGATCGCTTCCTCGGGCTTCGGATGGCGCCAGATCTCGCGCCGGTTGTTCACCGCCAGCACGGTGCCGTCGGGCTCGAGCAGGACCATGACCTCCAGCGCCGCTTCGAACACCGCACGGAACTGCGCCTCGCGCTGGGTCAGCTCGGCGGTGCGCTCCTCGACCTGCCGCTTGAGGTCGAGCTCGGCTTCCTTCGCGACGGTGATGTCGGTGGCCGCGCCGATGAAGCCCGCGAGTTCGCCGTCCGGACCGAACCGCGGCGAGCTCGTGCTCTTCAGCCAGCGATACTCGCCGGCGCCGTTGCGATAGCGCCCCTCCAGCGTGAAGGTCTCGCGGGTCGCCTCGCCGGCGATGCTCTCCGCGACGATCCGGTCATGGTCGTCGGGGTGGATCCTCTCCCGCCAGTCGAGCGTGGCCGCCTCCTCGCGAGTGCCGCCGACGAACTGCATGTAGGCGTCGTTGACGAAGTCGCGGGTGCGGTCGAGCCGGGTTACCCACATCAGCACCGGCGCCTGGTCCGCGATCCGGCGGAAGCGTGCCTCGCTCTCGCGCAGCGCCCGTTCGGCGGTCCTCTGCTCGGTCACGTCCTGGACGAGCACGATGAGCCCGCGCACCTTTCCGCTGCTGTCCGCCCAGGGCATGTAATTGGTCTGGACCGCGAGGCTGCCTCGCGTGGGGTGCTTGAAGTCGGCGGCGAAGAACTTGCGCTCGCCGGCGAAGGCCGCGGCGATCAAAGGCTCGCGCATCGCCCAGGCTTCCTCGCCGAGCAGCTCACGCATCGTCAGTCCGAGCAGCTCCGCCCTCGGCCGCTCGAACCAATCGGCCATAGGCTTGTTCATGAAGCGGTACTTGAGGTCCTCGCCGACGAACGCGACCATGACGGGAAGCATGTCGGCTACCGCGAGCATGCCCGAAAAGTCGAACCCGCCGCCGATCGTCTCGACCGGGTTGGAGGGCAGCGGCGGCTCGGGCCGAGCAGGCGCGGCCGCGGCCTTGCGCTTCAACGGCTTAGCGGTGTCGGCCATGGCTCGTCATGCTAGGCAATTCCCCCCGAGAGTCACGCGCCAAGCAGCGGCGCCGCTCTCCGGCGGATTCAACACTATCGGGCCCGCGCCGGTTCCGCGCCGTGCCGGAACGAACCGGCTTGGCGTTATCGGAGGCGCCGCGAACGTGATAAACAGCCGTAGCGAGTCGCTGGAGGCCTCGCTCGGCGCTGGCCGAGTGTGATTAGCGGGCCGGCTCCGTTGGTTTTACTCCAATGGGGAAGTCACAATGCGAGGATTTGCTTTCGCCGCGCTCGGTGCGGTCTCGATTGCGTTTGCGTCGGTGCCCGCGGGTGCGAAGCAATATGTCGATTACACTCCGCAGAAGGGATATTGGGACGTCACCGCCGTCGAGGTCGATCCCAACCACATGGACGATTATCTGACCGGCCTCAGCAAGTCGCTCATCCCGGTCTACGAGACTCTGAAGCGCCGCGGCATCATCGACGACTACAAGTTCATGACGCGCATCGGCCACGCCAGGGGCCATCCGAACGTGCTGCTCATGACGCATTCGAAGTCGACCGGAGTGCTAGACGCCGACCGCGAGCGCGATTTGGCCATCGAGGCCGAGATCAACGCCGCCTTCAGCGAAGCCCAGCAGGACGCGGCCGTCGCGGGGTACGAGAAGTACCGGACCTTCGTCGGCAACAGCCAATGGGTCGACATCAAGATGGGGAAATAGCAGAGCACCAAGCGGAAGGCCGCAGCTGGCGCATATGGAGGCGGGGAGGATTGGCCGGAAAGGCCCCGCTCAATCGTCCTGCGGTCCTTCCGGGCAGGGCTTGGCGAAGCTCTTCTCAAGGCGCTCCAGCGGTTCCGCCTTGGCAAGCCAGCTCCGTGCGCTTTTCTCGAGGACCCGGCGAGCATTCACCGGCAGGCCCTCGGCCGCCCGGCGAAGGTCAGCCTCGGCGCGCTCACGGCAGCCCTTCGCATTGTCTTCGGGGTCGGACATCAGATGCGGGCGCTTGCCTTCGATGCCGACGATCCGCGGACGGCGGCGGCCCTTGGGATCCTCATTCTGCATGGAATGGCTACGACCTGTCGGTGAGACCGCCGACCTTCCTTCCCGGCTGGACGACATTGGTCTTCTTTTCCGGCGCAGCCTTGGGCTTTCGAACTTCCTTGTTCGATTTCTTTTGACCCTTGGCCATCCTCAACTGCTCCTGATCGGACGGATTCCGAAGCCATTGCGAAGCTGGAGCTCAAGCGCCATCCGCACGCGGACAAGCGCTTCCGAATCCCTGTCCGCCGCTTCACCAGCCGCTACCGAAACGGCCGCCTCTGCTCCCGAGGGAAGCCACTTCATGAGCGAAACTCGCGCACCGGCTGCCTCGCCTCTGCGATCAGCGAGCTGTAGCCATCGGCCATCTGCTGATGCGCCTCGCGCGAATTGTCGCAGGCGGCATTGTCCGCGTTGAATTGCGATACCTGCTGCCGGAAATAGAGGTAATTCAGGTCCATACCCTGCTCCCTTGCGTAAGCGGGAGCACGTTGGTCTCTCAGCCGCGCGAGCCTACGGAAATTCCTCCGCGCGATGAAAGACTTGTAACACACGCGCGCCCGCTGACCTAATGGCGGATTGCATTTCGGCCAGGTGGCCAGCTCGTCCTCGACGGTCAGGATGAGGGGCTGGATTGCCTCCGCCGAGCCGGCCCCGGTGCGCCCCACTCCGCAAAGCGATCGAGGTCGGATGGCCTCAGCATTCCGGAACGATCGGCCTGGCGGCGTTGATCGCGTCGGCCTGGTCGTCGAACTCCGTCGCCATCGTGAAAAGGATCGTGCGCATCCGCTCGCTCAGCGCGCTGCGGGCCATGAAACGGCAATGTGCGGCATGACGCCGGAGGTCCCCCGCTTTGTCGTCCATCCGACTCAAACAGAGCGGGAGGCGGGATGTTCCGGGCGTTCCGATATCAAGCCCTGGCCATGCCGCTCACGCTCGAGCAAGCGGCGCAAAATTGCCTTTCCTATTTGGATTTCATCTGCTCCACGCTGGTCGATGAACGCACCTCAAGGGCTCGCCGCGCCCGCAAGCGGTACCGATATCCCCGATTCCGCCACCCTCGCCGCCGATCCCGAGATCGCCCCCCTGCTCGACTTCGAGCCCGTCGTCCGCAAGGTGAAGCGGCCCGACGGCTGGACTCCGGAGCTTCAGCGCGAGCTGATCGCCCGCATCGCCTCGACCGGCACCCTCCAG
>DASUVP010000047.1:0-2840 GCA_036378895.1 Sphingomicrobium sp. | reverse complement strand
GGGCGGCGCGCAGCCGCTCGCGGCGGTGATGGCCGGCGCGCACTGCATCGCCATCGAGGTCCAGGACAGCCGCATCGAGAAGCGGCTCGAGACCCGCTACCTCGACCGTCGCGCGACCAGCATCGACGAGGCACTCGACATCATCGCCAAGGCGACCGAGCCGACCAGCGTCGGCCTGCTCGGCAATGCCGCCGAGGTGCTTCCGGAAATGCTCAAGCGCGGAATCCGTCCTGACGCGCTCACCGACCAGACCAGCGCGCACGACCCCACCAACGGCTATTGCCCGGCGGGGTGGAGCGTCGCCAAGTGGCAGGAGATGCGCGAGCGCGATCCGGCCGCGGTCGCGGAGGCCGCGCGGGCGTCGATCGCGGTCCACGTCGAGGCCATGCTCGCCTACAAGGAAATGGGCGTCCCGACCTTCGATTACGGAAACAACATCCGCCAGGAAGCGAAGGACATGGGCGTAGAGCACGCGTTCGACTTCCCGGGGTTCGTCCCGGCCTATGTCCGCCCGCTCTTCTGCCGCGGCGTCGGGCCGTTTCGGTGGGTCGCATTGTCGGGCGATCCCGAGGACATCTACCGCACCGATCAACGGGTGAAGGAGCTGATCCCCGACGATCCGCATCTGCACCGCTGGCTCGACATGGCCCGCGAGCGGATCGCCTTCCAAGGCCTGCCGGCACGCATCTGCTGGGTCGGGCTGGGACAGCGGCACAAGCTCGGGCTCGCCTTCAATGAGATGGTGCGCAACGGCGAAGTCAGCGCGCCCATCGTCATCGGCCGCGACCATCTCGACAGCGGCTCAGTCGCCTCGCCCAACCGCGAGACGGAAAGCATGATGGACGGCAGCGACGTCGTCTCCGATTGGCCGCTGCTCAACGCGCTTCTGAACACTGCCGGCGGCGCGACCTGGGTATCGCTTCACCACGGCGGCGGCGTGGGCATGGGCTATTCGCAGCATAGCGGTATGGTCATCGTCGCCGACGGAACTGACGATGCCGCCCGGCGGCTGGAGCGCGTCCTGTGGAACGACCCCGGCACCGGCGTGATGCGCCATGCCGACGCGGGCTATAAGATCGCTGTCGACTGTGCGCATGAGCTTGGGCTCGACCTTCCGATGGTGGCCAAGTGAAGCTCAATCCGACCCGCATCGACCTCGCGACGCTGCGCCGCATCTGGGCCGGCGCTAGCGCTCGGCTCGGCGACGCGTCGATGCAGCGCGTCGTGGACGCAGCGGCGGCCGTCGAGCGCATCGTTGCGGGCGGCGAGACGGTTTACGGCGTCAACACCGGCTTCGGCCTGCTGGCGAGCACGCGCATTCCGGATGAGCGCCTCGCCGAGCTGCAGGCCAATTTGATCCTGTCGCACAGCACCGGTCTCGGCGACCCGCTGCCGCGGCACGTGACGCGGCTGATGATCGTGCTGAAACTGCTTGGCCTTGGTCGCGGTCATAGCGGCGTGCGCCCGCTGGTAATCGAGGCGCTCGAGGCGCTTCTCGAGCATGATGCGATGCCCCTTATCCCGTCGCAGGGCAGCGTTGGCGCGTCAGGCGACCTCGCTCCGCTCGCGCATTTGATCGCGGCGCTAATGGGACAAGGCCGGATCGATGTTCGAGGCGATGTCCTGCAAGCCAGGACTGCACTCAAGAAGCTCGGTATGCAGCCGCTTCAGCTGGGTCCCAAAGAGGGGCTGGCGCTCATCAACGGCACCCAGGCGTCGACGGCGATCGCGCTCGATGCTTTGTTCACGGGCGAGCGCGTGTTCGCTGCGGCGATCGCCGCGGGGGCGCTGTCCGTGGATGCGCTCAAGGGCAGTGTGAAGCCGTTCGACCCGCGCGTCTCCGAGCTCCGCGGGCAACCGGGCCAAGTTCGCGTCGCCGCGGCCATCCGCGAACTGCTCGACGGAAGTGAGATCGTCACCAGCCATGCGCGCTGCGGCAAGGTGCAGGATCCCTACAGCTTCCGTTGCCAGCCGCAGGTGATGGGCGCCGCGCTCGACCTGCTCGAAAATGCGGCCCGAACGCTGACCATCGAGGCCGGTGCCGTCACCGACAATCCGATCCTCTTCCCCGAGGAGAATAGCGCGATTTCCGGTGGAAATTTCCACGCCCAGCCGGTCGCCTTCGCTGCGGACATCATCTCCATGGCGCTGTGCGAGGTCGGGTCGATTTCGGAGCGGCGAAGCGCTGTGCTGATCGATCCGAAGATGAGCGGGCTTCCGCCCTTCCTCACCGAGGACAGCGGGGTCAATTCTGGGATGATGATCACGCAGGTGACCGCGGCGGCGCTGGTCAGCGAGAACAAGTCGCTGGCGCATCCGGCGAGCATCGACACGGTTCCGACCTCGGCCGGCCAGGAGGACCATGTCTCGATGGCGCCGATCGCCGGCCGCAAGGCGGCTCAGATCGCTCGCAACGCGGCCGGCGTTGTGGCGGTGGAGCTGATGACGTCGGCGCAGGCGGTCGATTTCCACGCCCCGCTCAAGACGAGCCCGAAGCTGCAGGCCGTCCATGCCAAGGTCCGCGAGATCACGCCGCGCTTCACGTCCGACCGTTACTGGGCGGACGAATTGGCGGCGCTTCAAGTCTCTGTGCTCGCCGGCGAAATTCATCCGACAGACTATCTTGGCTAGTTAGTCTTCGGCATCAGCGCATGTTACAATGGATCACGGCCCTTGGTCTGGGCAAGCGTGATGAACGACATGGACAGGGCGTTTGGGGAAAGAAGCGGCCGCGAATAGAATGGCCGAGATGATGACCGAGATGACGTTTGATGGAAATTGGCCGAATTGCACGACGCCGGAATTCTGACGGACGAGGAATTCACGACCAAGAAAACCGA
>DASUVP010000046.1:0-3323 GCA_036378895.1 Sphingomicrobium sp. | reverse complement strand
ACGGCTACGCGCCGCTCGCCGGATTTCTCGAAGTTGAGCCGGAGATCGAGCTGGGCGCCCTCCGGAAGCGCCGCCGCCAGTCCGGTGATCATGACGTGCGAACCGCCGGGCTTGAGCTCGACGCTGGACTTGGCCGGAATGGCGAGGCCCGAGCCCATCTCCCGCATCCGCGAAATTCCGCCCGAGCTCTCGCTGGCGTGGAGCATCGCGTTAGCCGGCGCGGGCGCGGTCACGGCGATCAGGCGGTCGTCACCCGAGCCGGCGTTGCGGATGGTCATGTAGGCGGCTGTGGACGTCTGCCCGGCGACGGTTTCGCGCGCCCAGGCGTCGGCAATCTGGATGTCCGGGTCGCCGGCTTTGCTGCACGAGGCGAGCAGCAAAGCCGCCCAAAGGAGGTGTTTCACGCCGGCTCCCTAGGAAAGGAGCCGCCGGACCGCAATCACCTGCGGCCTATCCCCGCGTGTATGGAATGAAGGCTCCCATCCGGCAGGTCGGGCCCGGGATCTTGCTGACCGGATCGAACGAGCGGACGAGGTCGCCCTCGCAATGCTGCGATCCAATCGGTTCGGTGACGATGACGTCCCATCGGTCGAATCCGCCGCAGGTCCCCTGCAGGCGATTGACCCAGATCGCCTTGCCCCTGCGAAGGAGCAAGGTGTTGCGGTTGGCCGCCGTGAACCCTTCGCTTTGCGTGATGAGAATGCATCGTTGTGGCGGGCCGGCGATCCTGCCCGCGAGTTCCGCGATCGGCGCGTTGCTGGCGACGGGCGGCGGTGCCGTGCAGCCTGCGAGCGCTGCGCCGAGGCAAGTTAGAATGACCCGCATGTGGAGTTTCCTCTAAGCCGCATTGCGACCTACCGAAACGCCGATTAACGCGCGCTGAGGAAGCGAGGATCCATGGCAGGCGGCGACCAACCGGTACGGAAAGTATGCATTGTCGGAGGCGGAACCGCCGGCTGGATGACGGCGGCCGTGCTGTCGCAATGGCTGAGCCAGGTCGACGTGACCTTGGTTGAATCCGACGAAATCGGGATCATCGGCGTCGGCGAAGCGACCATTCCCCACATCCGAAACTATCTCGCGCTGGCCGGGATCGACCCGCTGAAGATGATCAGCGAGACCAAGGCGAGCTTCAAGCTGGGCATCCAGTTCGTGAACTGGGGCGCGGAGGGTGAAACCTACATCCACGGTTTCGGGAAGATCGGGCGCGACATGCTGTGGCTGCATCCGCACATTCTGTGGCTCGCCGCCCGCGAACGATCTCCCGGCTCGGTGAAGCACTTCGACAGTTACTCGCTGAATTGCGTCGCCTGCCACCAGAACAAGTTCGCCTTTCCCGACAAGCGCAACCCGAACTCGCCGCTCGCCGACATGGATTACGCCTATCATTTCGACGCGTCCCTGTTCGCACGCTTCCTTCGCGGCGAGAGCGAGGCGCGCGGCGTGACCCGGGTCGAGGGCCGAATCGTCGAGGTCGTCCAGCATCCCGAAAGCGGCTTCGTGAAATCGGTGAAGCTGACCGACGGACGCGAGGTCGAAGCGGACCTGTTCGTCGATTGCTCCGGAATGCGGGCTCTACTGATCGGTGACTCGCTCGGCGTCGGCTATGAAGACTGGAACCAATGGCTATTGTGCGACCGCGCCCAGGCGGTGCCCTGCGCGAGCGTGTCGCCGATCACGCCTTACACGCGCTCGACCGCCAAGAAGGCCGGCTGGCAGTGGCGGATCCCACTGCAGCACCGCATCGGCAACGGCTATGTCTATGCGTCGAACCTGATCAGCGACGAGGAAGTGGCGGAAAGCCTGGTCGCGGACCTCGACGGGGAGAAGCTGGCCGATCCACGGCCGGTGCGCTTCCGGCCGGGCCGGCGCCTGAAAGCCTGGGAAAAGAACGTCGTTTCGATCGGGCTTTCGTCGGGCTTTCTCGAGCCTCTGGAATCGACCAGCATCCATCTCATCCAGACCGGCATCCACAAATTGCTGGCCCTGTTCCCCGCGACCGGTTTCTCCGGGCCCGACATCGAGGAATATAATCGGCAGGCGCGGTTCGAGTTCGAGGACGTCCGCGACTTCATCATCGCGCATTACAAGGTCACCCGGCGGACCGGGGACCCGTTCTGGGATCATGTCCGCACCATGGATGTTCCTGACAGCCTCACCGCGCGTTTCGAGCTGTTCCGATCGTCGGGCCGTTTCTTCAAGCATGGCGCGGCCGAGCTGTTCGCCGAGGAAAGCTGGGTGCAGGTCCTGCTCGGCCAGGGCTTCGAGGCGAAGGCGGATCCCGTGGCGCAGTTCGTGCCCTTAGAGGAGATCGTGGGCTTCCTCGACGACATTGCCGAGGTGGTCGAAGATGTCGCCAAGGATCTGCCCGATCATGGCGCGTTCGTCGCCGGCCTGCCGCAGAGCAGCCCGCAGCGGGCTGCTCCGACGCCCACGCTGATGCACAATCTGGCGGAAGCGCATCGATAAGGGTGTGCAGGCTCGTGTCCTGAAAACCACAACGGCCTTGAACTGTGGCGCGCGATACTCAGTGCCGATTGACTTCCCTCGCACGACGGGCTTTTGTTCACCCGCGCAACAAGGTTTATGGCGCTGTTGTGTAACCGGTTACACGCACCTGGGGAGAGGGGCTAGTGAGCACGATCAACAGCAAGCGTCAGCTTGCGACCGGAATTTCCGCCTTCGCAGTCGCAGCGGCGCTTATGGTTGCCACCCCCGCATACGGGCAAAACGTGACCGCGACTCTGCAGGGTCGAGTCGAAGGGGCCGCTGCCGGAACGCAAGTCGTGGCCACTGACACCAACACTGGCAGGACCGCGACGGCCACCGTTGACGCGGCCGGCAACTACACAATCCTCGGCTTGAACCCGTCGACCTATACGGTGAGCGTTGAGGGCCGCGAGGCGCAGCAGACGACCTTGCTCATCGGGCAGACGGGGATTGTCGACTTCGTCACGACGCAACCGGAAACCGGTGGCGCGGTCGTCGTCACGGGCCGCCGCCTTCGCGAGGTCCGCACGCAGACGGTGTCGACCAACATCACTCCGGCGCAGATCGAGAACCTCCCGCAGAACAAGCGCAACTTCCTCAGCTTCGCCGCGCTCGCTCCGGGCGTGCAGGTGACGCCTGGCGACAATGCCCAGGTCCAGGCCGGCGGCGTCGCGTCGCAGTTCGTCAACGTCTTCCTCGACGGCATGAGCTTCAAGAACCCGATCAACCACGGCGGTGTATTCGGGCAGAATTTCGGCCTCGGAAACCCGTTCCCGCAGGTCGCGGTTCAGGAATATGTCGTCGAGACGCAGAACTTCGGCGCTGAGACCGGC
>DASUVP010000045.1:0-3209 GCA_036378895.1 Sphingomicrobium sp. | reverse complement strand
GGGAAGCGGCCAGTCAGCGGCTTCGGTGTATGCTGGCGGCGCGATCGTGTGGGCGAATGAAGGCGCGGGGTCGACGCTCTACGTCAACGGTGTCCGCGAAGTCACCCTCGCGAACGTCGACGCGGCGACCGCCCAAAGCATATTATTCGGCGTCGTCGTGTCGCCGATAAACAACATCGTCCAAGGCGGGCCCGGCAACGACATGCTCTATGCGGGCGGACATACGACTGTCACGCGCGTGCTGATGGGCAGCGGTAGCGGCCACGACATCGTGATCAACTTCGATCTCGCGCTCGACACGCTCGTTTTGCAAGATGGCGTGACGCCTCTCTGGAGCAACACCGTCATCAATGGTGCTCAGGCGCTGGTTGGCTCCTTTCAGGGCGGGTCTTTGACGTTCCAAGGACTGTCCACCGCTGATGTAGCTTCAATAATGATTGAGGGATCCCGCGGAACCTTGTCGTCGGCGCCGGAGCCGATCCCGTCGGCTTGGTCAGTGCCGTCTGATTTCCTGTAGCCCCTAGTTCGGCGAGTCCGCTGGAGCAAGTCTGCTCCAGCGGATCATATCGCCCGTTTTCCACCCATTGCAGACATTCGCCTAAACGGCACTTCCACATTGCAATGTAGGAATGCGGCTGACATGCGCGTTGGCTATGCGAAGCTTCGCATCCCACGCCTTTGCCACCCGAACTCGCTGCGGGCGCTTCGCTGACGGGGGAATCGTTCTCCTCAGTGCGAACATTGTGAACATTCGGCTGTGAGCGAGGCTGTAATCCACCGCTGGACCGCACCCGACGGCGTCGAGCTTGCCTGGCACGAGGTGGGCGGAGGCCGGCCCGTGATCCTGCTCCATGGGCTCTTCTCCGACGCGCAGATGAACTGGATCAAGTTCGGTCACGCCGACCGGATCGCAGGCGAAGGATTCCGGGTGATCATGCCCGACCTGCGCGCCCACGGCGCGAGCGGGAAGCCGCATGAGGCGGACAAATATCCGCCCGACGTCCTCGTCCGCGATCTCAACGAGCTCATCGCGCATCTCGGCCTCGATCAATTCGATCTCGGCGGTTTCTCCCTCGGTGCCCGCACGACCATCGATGCGGTGGGCCACGGCGTAAGGCCGCGGCGCGCAGTCCTGGCGGGCACCGGCATGGATGTGCTGACCAACTGGGAGGGGCGGTGCCGCTTCTTCGTCGATGCGATCGAGCGCTTCGACAGCGCACGCCGCGGCGATCCCCACTGGCTATCCATCCAGTTCATGCGGACGATGAAGATAGACCTCGAAGCGGCGCGCCTCCTCCTCCAGGGGCTGGGCGATCATCCGGAGCCGGGGAAGGCGCTTGCATCCTTCACCATGCCGACGCTTGTCGTTTGCGGCGACCAGGACGACGACAACGGCTCCGCCCGCGACCTCGCCAAGTCGCTGCCCAACGCGCGCTATCAGGAAATCCCGGGAACCCACATGAGCTCGGTGACCAAGCCGGAGCTTGGCGAGGCGATCGCGGCCTTTATCGCCGCCGCTTGAGGCCGCAGTTCACGGCTTGACGAAGGGGCCCGGCAAGTTCCACTCGGGCGCTCTCGGAATCCGTTTCGAGTATGGGGAGAGTTGAGTCCATGAAATCTGCCGCTTCCGTATCGCTTGCCGCGCTCGCACTGGCCGGTTGTGCCGCCAACACGTCGTCGACTGCGCCGGTCGCCGAGGTCCCCGCGGTTGCCGCTGCTCCGCAGTCCGCTGAGGGGCTCCCGCATCCGCTGACACCCGAGGGTGCCCGCGCTTTCATCGCCGACGTCGAGAAGGATTTGTTCGACCTCAGCGTCATAGGTGGCCGCGCGCAGTGGGTGAACGCGACTTACATCAACGACGATACGGATGCGCTCGCCGCTTACTTCGGCACCATCGGCACCGAGAAAGGCGTGAAGTACGCCAAGCTTTCCGCGGAATATGCCAAGGTCCCGGGCCTCGACCCCGATACTGCGCGCAAGCTGAACATCCTTCGCGGCGGGCTGGTTCTGGCGGCTCCGACAACTCCAGGCGCCGCCGCCGAGCTCAACGAAATAACGACCAAGCTGCAGTCCACCTACGGCAAGGGCCGTGCGACCCATAAGGGCAAGACCATCACGGGCGACGACGCCGAGGCGCTGATGGGCGACCTCCGCAATCCCGCCGAGCTCAGGGAAATCTGGCAGAGCTGGCACGAGAATGTCGGCCGGCCGATGCGCCAGGACTACACGCGCATGGTCGATATCGCGAACCAGGGCGCGAAGGAGCTCGGCTACGCGGATACGGGTGCGATGTGGCGCTCGAACTACGACATGTCGCCGGAGGAATTCTCGGCGATGTACGACCGGCTGTGGGCGGAGACGAAGCCTCTCTACGACCAGCTGCACTGCTACACGCGGACCAAGCTGAACCAGAAGTACGGCAATGCCGTGCAGCCCGCGAGCGGTCCGATCCGCGCCGATCTGCTCGGCAACATGTGGGCCCAGGAATGGGGCAATATCTACGACGTGGTCGCGCCGAAGGGCGCCGGCGATATCGGCTATGACCTCACCGACCTTCTGGTGAAGAAGAAGGTCGATCCGACCGAGATGGTGAAGATCGGCGAGCGCTTCTACACCTCGCTCGGCCTGGCGCCGCTTCCGGAGAGTTTCTGGAGCCGCTCGCAGATCATCCGTCCGCAAGGCCGCGAGGTGGTCTGCCACGCGTCGGCCTGGGACCTCGACAACAAGGACGACCTGCGCATCAAGATGTGCACGAAGGTCAATGCCGACGACTTCGTGACCATCCACCACGAACTCGGCCACAATTACTACCAGCGCGCCTACAACCAGCAGCCGTACCTTTATCTCAACGGCGCGAACGACGGCTTCCACGAGGCGATCGGCGATTTCATCGCTCTATCGGTCACGCCGGAATATCTGGTGCAGATCGGCCTCCTTGACCGCAGCAAGGTCCCGGACGCGAGCAAGGACACGGGCCTTCTCTTGCGGCAGGCGATGGACAAGGTCGCCTTCCTTCCCTTCGGCCTGCTGGTCGACAAGTGGCGCTGGGGCGTGTTCGACGGCTCGATCACTCCGGCCAACTACAACCAAGCCTGGGTCGGGCTGAAGCAGCAGTATCAGGGCATCACTCCGCCCGTGCAGCGGTCGGAGCAGGACTTCGATCCGGGCGCCAAGTTCCACATCCCCGGGAACACGCCCTACGCTCGCTA
>DASUVP010000044.1:0-3806 GCA_036378895.1 Sphingomicrobium sp. | reverse complement strand
TAAGTCGTGAAGCTCCTTCGCAGCGCCCGCTCTGCAGGGAGATCGACAAGGGGTTGGCGAAGTCGCGGGTCGGGGTGGTGCTCGTAACTCCTGCGCTGCTGCGGCGTGTCCCAGGGGAAGGCATCGCGGATAAGGAGCTCTCCGCACTCCTAGCGCGCGATCTACTCGTTCCTGTCGTACACGGGACGACGTATGATGCTCTCCGCGAGGTCAGTCCCCTGCTTGGCTCCCGCAGCGGCCTGAGCACGGCAGAGGAACCAATGGCAGAAGTTGCGGCGAAGCTTGCCGAGCTGGTCGCAGTCTAGGCCTAGGATGGCTCTCCGTACTTAACTCAATTTGCGGTAAACTCGTCCCGCCGGGCTCGGCGGCGGTTTTGCGGAAGGACGAGTCATGCTCAATCCCGACGTACCCATCGAAGAGCTGAAGGACGCCTACAGGAACTGGCGCGAGACGAAGGGCGGCAACCTCGACCAGGTGCTCGGCCTGTTCGACGACCGGATCGAGATGCATTCCGTCCTCGAGCCCAATGTGCAGCATGAGCTGGCGCGGGTTCAGCGCAGCCGCGAGGACACGAAGAACTATTTCCGTGAGCTGCTCGACAATTGGGAGATGATCGACTTCCCGACCGAGAAGATCGTCGCGGACGGCGACACCGTCGTGTGGATCGGGCGCTGCCACTGGCGCAACAAGCATGACGGCAAGGAAATCGACACGCCGAAGATCGACGTCTGGACCTTCCGCAACGGCAAGGCGGTCCGCTTCTTCGAAATGTTCGACAGCCTCGGCTTCGCCCGCGCCGCAAGTCTGATCTGAATCGTTTCGCAAAATGACGTGGACCCATGTTGCAGCGCAACACGTTGAGCCTCAGCGCGGTTGTTCGCGTCGCATCGAGGAACACCGCACATGACACACACCGTATCGACCGCCGCCGCTGCTCGATGGACCCGCCTGTGGGTCGACGCCTCCTTCCTGATGGCCGACGCGGCGATGGTCATGTCCATGCGCGGCTGGCGGCTGATGGCGGGCGGACGCTCCGCGGCACAGGAAGCGGAGCGGATGTTGGGCGAGAAGGTCGAGGCGGGGGCCCAGCTTGCCGGCGCACTCGCCAGCGGCCGGGTGCGAACCCCTGAAGGCGCCGCCCGGACCGCGATCACCACCTACGGCAAGCACGTCCGCGCCAACCGCAAGCGGCTGGGCTAGCCCGCGCCGCCGGCCCTCATTTGACTTCCGCCCATAATAAGCCGACCGCTTGTCCGACGGCGGCCCTAGGGGGCCAATCATTGTCCCGCCGCTCTGTATCCCCTCGCTAGCGTTCCTCGAAGCGAAGGAAATCACCATGAACATGACAAACTGGTCCCGCGGCGCTGCCGTGGGCACTCTCGCATTGCTGCTGATGACCGGCGCGCCGGCGCTGGCTGCCGACAATCCGCAGGTCGCCGCCGAAGTGATGGCCCTGGCCCGCGCCCAGTGGGCGGCGGAGATCGCCAATGCGCCGATAGCCCAGCAGAATGCTACGCTGGCGGAAGACTACACCGAGTTCAACGGCGAATTCCCGACCCTGCTGCTCGGCAGGGCGATGGCGAACCGGATGGGCGAGGTCACGCCCAACGACAAGGCGATGTATTCCGACATGCGCAACGAGCATGTGCAGGTTTACGGCGACACCGCCATCCTGACCTACAATTTTGCCGGGCTCAGGCGCTCGGCGGACGGCAAGGTCAACCCGTCACTGGCGAAGTCGACCCGCGTCTATGCGAAGCAGGGCGGACAGTGGAGGCTGGTCCACGCCAATTTCGCGCCCGTCGAGGCTGGGCACTAGGTTTTGGCGAAGCAGGGCCGCGTCATTCCGGCGCGGTTCCTGACCCGGGTATCTGCGCGCTTCAGGGTCAGCTGCTGAGCCGGTCGTTGAGCTCCGCCAGCCGCTGCTTCAGCGCTTCGATATTCTCGGGCGTCGTCGCCTGGAGCTGGCGCATGTCCTCTTCGTCGATGTGCGTGACCTTGCCGGTCTCGATCGCCTCCAGGAGGCGCACCAGCCGGTCCCGCTCCTCATGCCAGTTTTCCGCGCTCACGACTGCCTCTGCCCCTCGATCCTGCAGCATAGAGGAGGCCGGCGGTGATGCCTAGCGGACGCGTCCCGCCATTCCCGCGAACATTAGCTGCTGCCACTTGCGCCCGCCTCGCGCGTTTCACCTGCATGATCAGGAAGCTCAAATCGGGCGAGTATCGCCTTTACTCCCGCAAGAAGGGCGACGACGGGAAGCGTCGCAACCTCGGCACCTTCTCCAGCCGCTCCGCTGCAGAGAAGCACGAACGCGAGGTCCAGGGCTTCAAGCACCGCGGCTAGCGGCCGCTCGGAAGAAGGCGCCCGAAACCAGCCACAGCACGACGAAGAAGCCGCTGAACAGCAGTGCCTTCATCGACTCGCCGGGCACGTTCGCGACGATCGGCGCGGTGGCGACGAGCGCGCCCACCGCCGCCTGCATGACCGCCACGCCGAGCATCGTCCGCGCCATTCCCGCGCCACTGAAGCCCGCGGCGAACCAGCCGACCCCCACGGCCATGATCACCATGAAGGAGCCGATGGCCTGGCCGTCGTCGCGGACGATGGAGGTCCACACGATCAGGAACGCCGCCAGGACCGCGACGGCCATGCCTGCTCGATAAGCTCCGCGCCCGGCTGTTTCGATCGGTCCCGTCATCAGTCTGCTCCCTCGGCGATTGCGGTCTGGTCATGCCACGGGCCGGCTTGATTGGCCTGAGCAAGACATGAGGATGTGCTGAGCGTCGGCCGCCCGGCCCTCACCCGCTCCGAAATTGACCAAGGTCAGAGACGGCTCATCGCCCGGGCCTGCGGCACAGAGGGCGCGAACCTCCGCCTCACGCTCGCGGCACCGTCAAATTCGTGACCATCTCTGCTATAGGACGCGCCGTCAGCAAAACTGGCGAGTCGTATCGCGGTGCCCGCCGCCGGACATTCCGTCCGGGCGGCGCGACGCCCCGCGTGACGCACTGATGAAACTCGGGGAGTTTCCATGTCACAACAGAATGTGCAGGCCATCCGCCGCCTCTACGAAGCGTTCGCCCAGGGCGACATGGACGCGTTCGAAAGAGGCTGCAGCCGCGACATCTTGTGGAACGAGGCGGAAAACTCGCTTTACGCCGGCGGCAATCCTTATCGCAGCTTCGCGGCGCTCCTTACCGGCGTGTTCGCGCCGACCTTGCGCGACTTCGAGGATTTCCGCTGCAACGTCGAAAAGCTGATCGATGCCGGCGACTATGTCATCGGCACCGGCCGTTATCGCGGAACGCACAAGACGACCGGCAAGTCTCTGTCGGCGCAGTTCTGCCACGTCATGCACGTCGACCAGCAGGGCAAGCTCGAAGCCGTCCAGGAATATGTCGACACGCTCCACGAGGCCGAGGTTTCGGGCCGGACCGAGCGCGTAATCGAGGAGCTCCGGATCCCTCACCCGGCGATCTAGGTCCTTGCGCCCGCACCCTGGTCTCACGCCGGGGCGCGGGCGTCGGCAGCATCTGCATTCGCCAGTCGAACGCTTCGCCCATCCGTCGATGAACCGGTGAAGTTCGGGTCCGCCTCGAATAGGCGTATGATGCGGTCGTCCGATTGGCGAAGGGATTGGCAATGCATCGCCCCGGCCTGGTCCTGGCATTGGCGCTTGTCTGCTCGGCGGCGCTTGGGATCGGCGCATCCGGCGCCCAGGCTCCGAAGATCCGCAAGCCGCAGCCCGCTCCGAACACGGCCCCGGACGTCCCACCACTCCCACCCGCCTTCTTCGACCCGAACC
>DASUVP010000043.1:0-5895 GCA_036378895.1 Sphingomicrobium sp. | reverse complement strand
CTGGAGTGAATCCGAAGCTCAGGCGGAAATCCACGGTGCGGGCGGACGTCAAGTGCTCGGCAGTGCGCTCGTTATCCTCGCGGCGCTGTGGCTGGGCTACATCGCATGGGCCGCCGGCAAGGCGCTCGCCGGCGAGCCCTTGTCCTCTCCGGCGATCGCACAATGGCTTGCGCTAGCGGCCGGCCCTCTCGCGCTGCTCGGCCTGTCCTGGGTCATCTTCGGCCGGACCCGGCGCAAGGAAGCCGAACGCTTTACCCGGTCGGTCATCGAGATGCGCGCCGAAGCCCGGTCGCTCGAAGGACTGCTCAGCGTGCTGTCGCAGCGGATCAACGACAACCGAACCGAGCTCACCATGATCGCCCAGCATCTGATGCAGCTCGGCGACGATACGACCAGCAAGCTCGGCGGCATCACCCGCGAGTTCGATTCCACGACCGAGAAGCTGTCCAAGCATGGCATCGCGCTCGACCGGGCGGCAGAAGCCGCGCGCAACGACATCGCCGTCCTGCTCGACGATCTTCCAAAGGCCGAGGCGACGGCCCGGAGCATGTCCGAGCAGCTGCAGATCGCCGGCGCCGCCGCGTCGCGCCATGCCACGGGCTTTGCAGAGCAGGTGTCCGCTCTGTCGACCAAAGCGAGGAGCGCGGAGGAGATCGTCGCTACAGCCGTCAGCCAGCTGACCGATCACCTTTCCCGCGTGGAGAGGACCGGGACGGACGCGGCAGCGTCGATCAATGAGGCCAATTCGCGCATGTCGACCACAGCTGACCAGCTGATGACCCGCGCGGCCGCGACGCTCGAGCAGATCCGCTCGGGCATCGACGCCCAGGCAGCTGCCGTGGCGTCGCTCGTCGAGCAATCCTCGGCAGGGATTGGCCGCACGGGTGCCGAAGCCGCGGAATCGCTCGCGTCCAATGTATCGGCGGCCAATATCGCTCTCGACGGCCTGACCTCTCGCATTGCCGAGCAGGAGCGGGCGTCGCAGCGAATCGTCGCGGAAACGACCCGGGCGCTGGCGGAACTGGACAGTCATTTCGCCGGCTTTGCGGAAACCGGCGATCAGCGCGCAACCGCATTCGCGAAGTCGATCGGGCGGGCCCGGAGCGAGCTTTTGCAGCTGTCGGAGGAGACCGGGGCCCAGAATTCTGCGGTCGAGACCTTGGCCGAGCGCGCCGAGGCCCTGCAGACCTATGTCGGCCGGCTGACCAACGACGTGAAGGACCAGCTGTCGCTGGCGATCGGGGACGCCGAGGCCGGCGCCGAGCGCCTGATCCGGTCGACCGAGCGGATCAAGCCCGAGCTCGACTGGATGCGCGAGGCGGCCATTGAGGCGAGCGACCGGATCCGGGAGTCGGCTGCGGGCATCGCCGAGCAGCAGGACCGCTTTGCGGCCTTGCTCTCCACCCTGGACGAGGGCGTCGGCAACGCGGGCGAGCGTCTTGGGTCGTTGGCGACGGCGATCACCGAGGCTCAAAGCGAGGCGACCCGCCTGAGCCACGAGACCGGGCCGGCACTGATCGATGCGATGGTGCAGGTGAAGGAGGCCGCAACCCACGCTGCGGAGCGCGCCCGGGAAGCGATCGCCAAAGTCGTCCCCCAAAGCGTAGCAACACTTTCGGACGCGACCCGCGAGGCGCTCGAGAAGGTCATTCGCGAAGAGGTCGAACAGCGTCTGGTCGAAGTCGAAACGACCGCCGCGCGGGCCGTCGAATCGGCCAGGAGCGCTTCGGACCGCCTGACCGAGCAGATGCTGACCATCGGGCGCACCGCCGCTGCCCTTGAACAGCATATGGAGCAGATCAGCTCGCAGCAGCGCGAGAAGGATAGTGAGGCCTTCGCGCGTCGCGTCGCTCTTCTCATCGATTCGATGCACTCAGCCTCGATCGACGTCGGCAAGATCCTGTCCGACGAGGTCGACGAGAAAGCGTGGGAATCCTACATCAAGGGCAATCGCGGCGTGTTCACCCGCCGTGCGGTCCGCCTGCTCGAGGGTTCAGAAACCCGGGCGATCAAGTCGCATTATGAGGCGGACATCGAGTTCCAGGACGCGGTGCATCGCTACGTCCACGACTTCGAGGCGATGATGCGCCGCGTCGTCTCCGACAAGGATGGCGGAATCATCGCGGTGACCCTGATGTCATCAGACACGGGCAAGCTTTACGCGGCCCTCGCTCAGGTGGTCGACAAGAGGCGCTAGACCAGGGGCCTAACTATAGAAATCGAGGTCGGCGGCTGTGATCCAGCCGAACGTCCAGTTCACATAAAAGATCGCGAAGAGAACGACTGCGAGCAAGGCCGCCTTCAGCAGGTGGCGCTTGAGGTCGAAATGATGTGGGGCGCTCTCCGCCTGCCCCGGTATCCGGTCCGCGCCGACCTCCTCGCTCGTCTTCACGCCGAACGGCAGCAGGACGAAGACGCTCGCTGCAAAGAACAGGAAAGAGATCGCGGAGATCGACGTCCACTTCATCAGGCGGCCGACTGGTTCACCTGGACAAGCATCACCTCGACGAGCGGCTTCTTGCCGGTCCACGCCGTTGCGCAGCGCCGCACCGCCAGCCGCACCGCCTCGCGCAGCTGATCCTCCGCCAGTGACGCGTTGAAGGCACGCTTTGCAGAGTCCGTCGCATCAGCGACGAAGTCCTCGCGATCCTCTTCGACCGGAAGACCGAAAGGGCGGATGAGCGGCGGGCCGGCGAGTTCCCCATCCGCACCCACGGCCAGGGCCACGGTAATCAAGCCGGTAAAGCTCATTCGCCGCCGCTCGGTGATCGTCGAGCCATCCGCCGGCAGGATGACGTCGCCATCGAGCACAAGGCGGCCGACGCGCACTTCAGTCAGCTTTTCCGGGCCGTCCGGCGCCAGCCTCACGAGGTCGCCGTTCTTCTGCAACGCCGCCTTTGGCACGCCATGCGCCAAAGCGAAGCGAACCTGCTCCGCCAGGTGCCGCGCCTCGCCGTGAACGGGCACGATGATCTCCGGCCTGATCCAGTCGTACATCTGCGCAAGCTCGGGCCGACCGGGATGCCCGGAAACGTGCACATGCGCCTGTCGGTCGGTGACGATGATCACGCCGAGGTCGGACAGTGCATTCATGATCCGGCCGATCGCCGCCTCATTCCCGGGGATGATCTTCGACGAGAAGATTACCGTATCGCCCTCGCTCAGCTTGAGGTCGTGGTTGCCGAAGGCGATCCGGCCAAGCGCGGCGCGCTGCTCGCCCTGCCCGCCTGTCGCCATGATCAGCACTTCGCGCCTGGGCAGGCGCATGGCCTCGTCGAAGGTCACCGTCTCCGGGAAGTCCTGAAGGTAGCCGGTTGTTTTCGCGACCCGGACGATCCGGTCGAGCGAGCGACCGGCCATGCACACCCGCCTGCCGGTCTCGTTGGCAACCCGGCCGAGCGTCTGCAGGCGCGCGGCATTCGACGCGAAGGTGGTGACAACAACACGCCCACGCGCCTTCTCGACCTCGCGACGCAAGCCTTCGTGCACTCCGGCCTCGGAGCCGGACGGCTCGTTCAGGAAGACGTTCGTGGAATCGCAAACCAGGGCGAGGATGCCCTTTTCGCCGACCTGCTCGAGCGCATCGTGGCTCGACGGTTCGCCCAGCACCGGAGTTTCATCGATCTTCCAGTCGCCGGTGTGGAAGACGCGGCCGTGCGGGCTTTCGATCAGCAAGCCATTGCCCTCGGGTATCGAGTGGGCAAGCGCGACATAGGTCAGCTTGAATGGGCCGACGTCGAAGCTCGCGTCGCGCGCGACGACGTTGAGCTTCACCCGGCCGGTTAGACCCTCTTCCTCCAATTTCTCGGCAATCAAGCCGGCGGTGAACGGGGTCGCGTAGAGCGGGGCCTTCAGATGATCGGCGAGATAAGGGATCGCCCCGATATGGTCCTCGTGACCATGCGTCAGGACGATTCCGGCAAGTGCATCGCGCTGATTCTCGATGAACTCGAGGTCGGGCAGTATCAGGTCGATCCCGGGATAGTCGGGGTCGGCGAAGGTCAGCCCGAGGTCGACCATCAGCCAACGCCCCTGCGTGCCGTAGAGATTGACGTTCATGCCAATCTCGCCCGACCCGCCGAGCGCGCAAAATAGCAGCTCTTTGCCTGGAATCATCTAAGCCGATGCAACCTTCTGATGCAGCAGGCTCAACCCCCGGATCGTCAGATCGGGCTCAACCGCGTCGAACAGGTCGGCTTGCTTGTCGAACAGTGCCGCAAGGCCGCCGGTTGCGATGACTTTCACGGGGCGCCCGATCTCGCGCTTCAGCCGCGCGACGAGACCCTCCATCATCGCGACATAGCCCCAGTAGATGCCGGTAAGCATCTGGCTCTCGGTCGTTCGGCCGATTACCGACTTGTCGTCCGGCACCTCGATCGCGATCCGCGGCAGCTTGGCCGCGGCATTGACCAGGGCATCGAGCGAGAGGTTGATCCCGGGCGCGATGATCCCCCCCTTGTAGGCGCCTTCATAGTCGACGATGTCGAACGTCGTCGCGGTGCCGAAGTCGATGACGATCAGGTCGCCCGGATATTTCTCATGCGCCGCGATGGCGTTCAGCGCTCTGTCGGCGCCGACATTTTGCGGCTCGTCGACGTCGAGCGCGATCGGCCAGGCTGCCTTGCCCTCCCCTGCGATCAGCGCCTCGACGTGGAAATATTTGCTGGCGAGCACTTCCAGATTGTGGGTCGCGCGCGGGACGACGGTGCCGATGATTGCCGCCGTGACGTCAGCCTTGGAATGGCCTTCGAGCTCCAGCAGCTGATGGAGCCAGACTGCATATTCGTCACCAGTCCGCCGAGGGTCGGTCGCGAGCCGCCAGCGCGTCTTGATCTCGCCCCCGTCGACGAGCGCGAAGACGACATTGGTGTTGCCGGCGTCGATGGCTAACAGCATTGTTGCGCCCTAGCCGCACCTTCTATCGTTCACAACTTGGCGGTGGACCTACATGAACCTGCCCGACGACGCCCCCTATCACGCCCATATCTACTTCCTGCCGGAGCAGCGTGAGGCGGCGGTCGAGGTGCGGAGCCGTTTCGAGGCTCAGCCCTACGTGCTCTTCGTGGGCCGGATGACGGAAGGAAAAGCGGGGCCGCATCCAATCCCGCAATTCGAAGTGCATTTTCGCAAGGCGTCACTCGAAGATGTGGAGGGGGTGATCCGCGCGTCGGGCCTGCGCGCCTTGATCCACCCGCTGACGGACGACGATCTCGCCGATCACACGAGCCTTGGCGAATGGATTGGCGGAGAGCCGCTGGAACTCGACCTGACGACGCTCGATCCGCCTGGAATGAACAAGGGCGTGCCGAGGTTCGGGAAGACCGACTTCTAAAGCTCGACGTCGCCGGCCCGGATGACGTCGATCCCGCCCTCCCGGCGGAGGCGGAGCGCACCGTCCGGCTCGATCCCGTCGAACGTGCCGCTCACTTTCTCATCCCGGCCTGAGTGAACCGTCAGGTGCGTCCCCACTGGGTGCGCACGGGCTAGCCAGGCGCTGGCGAAAGCCTCCGGCTCCGAATTGCGCCAAAGCGGGAGCATCCGGGCGAAGCTGCCGGCGAGCAATGGCGCGAACGCCTGGGGAGAAAGCGCGCCGTTGAGGGCCGCTGCGTCGCGGCCCTCCAGTTTGGGAGCCGACGCGAGATTGATCCCGAAGCCGACGACGACCCGGTCTCCGCTCCGTTCCAGCAGGATTCCTGCGAGCTTTGCGTTGCTGAGCATGAGATCGTTCGGCCATTTCAGCATGAGCGACTGGTTCGGGACTGCGACATCCACCGCTTCGATCAGCGCCAAGCCCGCTGCCAATGACAAGGATGGCGCGGCGGGATTCTCAGGCCCGAGCAGGATCAGGGTGCTGCCGAAGAAATTGCCGGCCTCGCTGACCCATTCCCGGCCCTG